>VGDJ01000006.1 GCA_016869775.1 Alphaproteobacteria bacterium | reverse complement strand
GAAACAGCACTTGTTGATGATGGTGTTGGTGTTGGGGAAGTTTGTTGCTCAGAAATAGCACTTGTTGATGATGGTGTTGGTGTTGAGGATGTTGATTGTTGTGGTGTTGTAGCAGGACTGGGACTATCAGGTATTTTACATCCAGGTCCTCGAAATCCTGGCGGGCAACCAAGAAGTGTTAATGCGAGTAAACCACCACCTAACATTCCATCTTTTCCAAAACCACCCAACATTCCATCTTTTCCATGTAAACCTTTTCCATGTAAACCAACTAACATTCCATCTTTTCCATGTGAACCACCTAACATTTCATCTTTTCCATTTTTTGAATCTCCATTTTTTGAATCTGGTTGGAAAATATCTTCTAATAACCGTTTTTGATTTATTTCAACTGATAAAGCATTTTTTGGTCTTGTTGGTAAAGCATTTGTTGGATTTGTTAATAAAGCATTTGTTGGATTTGTTGATAAAGCATTTGTTGGATTTGTTGATAAAGCATTTGGATTTGTTGGTAAAGCAAAGGCGGTTTGAGCAAATCCCAAAAGTAATAAGGATTTTGTTGTATATGAATTAAAAGGCATAATTAACTCCTAATTTGATGATATTGATAATGTTATCGAATTTTGTTTTATGCGGTGCTTCGTAAGTTCCTCTGTATAAAGTTGTGATATCGCCATAAATATTCTTAGCGTTTGTTAGAGTGGTGAAGCGAGTATGGTTATATTCGGCGTTGATTAGCCAATTACCATTAATTTTTATTCTCAAGCCAGCGCCGATAAAGGGAGAGGTTGTATGGCTTTTATAAGTGAACCACTGATTACTATTGCTAGGAAGATCAACATCGTAGTAAGCGCTGGAATAGTTGGTGAAGTAGTTTATGGCGTAACCATAAGTTGAATATGCTGAAAAATAGTCATTAAAATCAAACCCAATATCAATTTTAGCGCCATATCTTTTGTGGATTTTAGAATATGTTGCACCTTGTAGAATTAATTCTGACTCTCCGGCATTTGAACTAAGATTTAAGTTATTTTTGGTATTGTTGAGTTCAAATATTAATCCGGGAGCTATAAAAAAATTTTTGTAATTAAAGGCGTAGCTATATTTAAGGCCAAAAGAATCGCTAGAAGTTGGGTGGGTGTGAATAGATTTGTCTGAATAGTTTTTGTAGTAACTATGCTTAGAAAATGATAAGCTTGTTTTGATGAAATCAACACCTACATAATTTCCGGATGTTCGAGAAAAAGCTTTAGTTGGCTGAGTAAAGAAGATAATTAAAAAAAATAGTTTTAGAAATTTCATGTCTTAGAATTTATTGTAATTAAGCTTTGCGATTAGAAATTATAAGCTAAGCCGATTTTAATAATCTTTAATCGTGTATTTAGTTTAATTGATTGTGAATTAATTTCTGGCACGTACTGATTGGGATATAAATCATTTTCAATTCTTCTTTGTCCGGTTTTCATTTTAAAATTTAGCGCCACATATTCTGTATTCAAAAAAAATCTTGATGAGATTTTTATTTTTGCTCCAAAGCCATAAAATGGTGACCAGACTCTTTCATTTTTTACTACGAAAGGGTTTAGGCCGTAATTATCAATAAAATATTTTTGAGTATATGTTAATAGATATTCGTCATAGTATGGATATGATGACCATAAATTTTTATATTTTATTTGCGAATATCCAACGAAAGCATAAGGAGTAAAATAGGGGTTCACATCGTATCCAACGTTGAGTTTTGTTCCTATGCGACTCTTAATATCAAGCCATCTATAACCATAAAATTCTAATTTTTTGAAGTCTTGTCCATATTGACCGCCACCATCATTGAGATCTGAGTTTTTTCTGATGTTGGTTTTTTCATAAAAAATTTCTGGGGCAATGAAAAATTTATTGAAGTTCATGGCGTACATATATTTGATTCCAAAGCCGTTTTTTGATTCTGAGCTAAAAGGTTTTTTTTCGACACCGCCATCATGGTACCAAACCTCACGAAATGATAAATTCGTGTTGATAAAATCGATACCGAAATAATTACCCTTGGTAAGTGATTTGGTGTGGTTGGAATCAATTGATTTTGTTGGAGACTTTTCAACGGACTCTGGCCTTTGAGGCTGATTTGAATTTATGGAATTTATCGAATAACTTCTGTATGCATCAAAGGAGGATTGGTTTGATAGGGGGTTTGGCATATTTGTGTTAGAGATTGGGTTTATTATTGAGTTTTGGTTATTTTTAGGTGCATAATTTATAACTTTGAATTTTTGATTATATTTCGAAATATATTTTTTTGATGTATTTGAATACGATGTTTGAAGCTGGGGGCCGTTTAATGTTTTTGCTTCATCGAGTATTTTATTTTTATTTTGCTTTGGGATGCTAGGGGTTTCTTGTGTTGTATTGGCGAAAGTAATACTTGAAAATGTAAGTGCTACAAAAAACAAAATTCTTATAACCACAATGTTGATCATGATTTAATTTTATTAAATTTTAATTGGGGATTTATTTGATTGAGGTTTTATAATTCAAACTATAATAAGTTGAATATTATTAATACTTAATTTCAATGGATTAATGATAAATAATTAATTTTGAGAATTTTTTTAAATATTTTTAATTGCTTAAAAAATTTTTCTTAACATAATTTTCTTGGTATCCAACAACAAAATTTAAAAACAAAAATATAAAAACAATATGCATAAAAAAATTATAACATATCTATTATTTACCGCAATCATATCTTCTTGTTCTAAAGATCTTCAATCAAAATCAGCTTCACAAAATGATTTAAATAACCAAATTAATCATGATTCGAAAAATCCAAACGAACTTGTGCGCCAAACAATTTATTTTGACACCAATAGCTCTAAAATTCCCCTAGATAAGGTTAAACAAATCAAAAATGATATTAAATCCAGTTTGGGCAAAAATACTAAAATAACTATTGTCGCTGAAGGGCATTGCGATGAAAGAGGTTCTGAGCAATATAATTATAAACTAGGTAAAAAAAGAGCCCATGCGGTCAAGAAAATTTTGGTTTCTTCGGGTATTAAACCAAATAAAATTGCTATCGTGAGCTACGGAGAAAATAAACCAGTTGATTCGGGTCATGATGAAAATGCTTGGTCAAAGAATCGTCGTGTTGAATTGGTAATTATGAAATAACAATTTTTATAAAATATTTTAAAAATGGTTGTGAAATAAATTTTTCCAACCATTTTTTTTTTGGATTAATTTTTGTTGATCATTAATTTTGCAATATCGAGCATTCTAACTGAGAAAGCCCACTCATTATCATACCATGAACAAACTTTTACCATATTGCCACCAATAACTTTAGTTTGAGTTGCGTCAAAATTAGAGCTTATATTATTGTGATTAAAATCAATCGAAACTAGAGGTTCATCGATATAACTCAAAACTCTACTCATAGGGCCAAGGGCATGATTTTTGACAATTTCATTAATTTCATTGGTCGTGCATGTTTTTTTAGCAACAAAATTCAAATCAACCATAGATACATTTGGAGTTGGAACTCTAATTGCCACCCCATCTAATTTACCTTTTAATTCAGGTAAAACCAAACCAATAGCTTTGGCAGCTCCAGTTGAAGTTGGGATCATCGACATGGCGCAAGCTCTGGCCCTTCTTAGATCTTTGTGAGTATTATCGACAATGTTTTGGTCATTTGTGTACGCATGAATTGTGGTCATAAAACCTTTTTCAATACCAATAGAATCATTTAAAACTTTTGCAATTGGAGCAAGGCAGTTGGTGGTACATGAGCCAATTGAGATTACTTTATCATCATGATTTAGAGTGTGATGATTTACGCCTAAAACAATAGTTTTGACGTTATCTTCTTTGGCGGGCGCTGAAATTATAACTTTTTTTGCTCCTGCTGAAACATGTTGGTATGCATCATCATGTTTTGTAAATGCTCCAGTACATTCAAAAACTATGTCAATATTGTGAGAGGCCCAATCAAGTTTTTTAGGATCTCTTTCGGCAGTTAAAAGAATTTTTTTGCCATCAACAAATAAATTATGGTCGATAATTTCAACTCGATGATTAAATGAACCATGAACAGAATCGTATTTTAATAGATGTTTAATTGTTTCGATTGGAGATGAACCATTAATTGCAACTATTTCAAAATCATTGCCCATTTTTTCTTCATAAATGGCACGAATTATTGCGCGACCAATTCTGCCTGGTCCATTGACGGCGATACGAATTTTTTTTGACATATGTATATTTATTTGTTGAAGACTTTTTTATTATAGTAGTCGAGTGCTTGATTGAAATCTTGAAGACTGAGTTTAACAGTGATCTCTTTTTCGGAGTCGTTTACATTAAATCTAAAAAATAAATATTCACCACTTTTCATTTGGTTAAATAAATTGTTTTTTTGAGAATTGTCGATTGCTAAAAGACCAAAATCTTTGTTAGAAATATTTTTGGATAAAATTAAATCATTTCCATCAACTCTAATTTTTACAAAGCTACCGAGTTTTATTTTTGGGATAATAATAAAAAATTGATTGGCAAAACGATTTGTTGGTTGTAAAGAAATTACCGAGGAATTATCGTAAAATCTCGATGCGATTTTACAGTGAGCAGTGCTCATCATATCATCAATTTCGCAATAAACTTTCCAATCACCAAAAGATTTTTCTTCATTGCGTGGTTCAATAATTTCGGCAAATGCAGAGTTTTTGAATAGAAGTATTTGGCAAATAATTAATAAAATAACCAAAATATTTTTTTTAAATGTTAGCAATTTCATATTTTTTATTAATTTTTATATGCATTAGTGGCTTATCGGGTTTGTTTTTATTTAAGGATTATGTTAAGAAAATCTCATCACTTTCAGTGGCTTATAGTTCCTTGATAGTTTTGTTATTGTTGATTGCTTACTCAAATAATCTTTTGGAAAAAACCCTAACTTTTTTTATAAGTTTATTATTAATTTTTTCAATTAATTTGATGATTGCGCTTGGTATTATTAAAAATATTGGCGAGGTCAAATTAAATTCTCAAAAAACTAATTAATTTTAATTGATAATTTATTGGAATTATTGGACAGGCTAATCATTTTTAGCATTATTATTTAAATCAAATTGCAATATTATCTCTTTCCATGATTCGTATTTTTCAATTGGTAAATTGCGAAGCGGACTGCACAATTCGAGAGCTCTTTTAATGTTATCAATTATAATTTTATATTCTTTGAAGCTTGGGTCGTTATATTTTTCCATGTCAATTATTTCGTCCAGATTATCTTCTATATATCCTTCACGACTAATTAGGATTTTAATAATTATTTTGGCACGACTTTCAAAACCAGATTCTTCTATGGCTCTTTTATAGCACATTTTCAATTGTGATTGAATGTTGATGGTTTCTCGAGCTGATAAATTTGAGCCCTGTTCATCCTCATTGATATTTTTAAAGGCCTTGAGATTTAAAACTTTAAAAAAATCATTATTATTATTTTTATTATCTTTTTTTGGAGAGGTTTTTTTGTTATCCAAAGTTGTAACTTTTGAATCTTCGGTATCTTTATTCTGAGGTAGTGGAGGGTTAATTTCGCTAGGTTTTTTGTTAGATTTTAAATTGGAATCATCATCTTTTTTAGAAATTTTTTCAGGTGTTTTTTCGGGTATTTTATTGGGGGTATTATTTTGTTTTGAAATATTTTGGCTATTAGTAGATTTGGTTTTTTTATTATTTTCGGGCTTAGTTTTGGTCTTCGGTTCATCTTTTTTGGGTTCTATTTTAGATTCTGTTTTTGGCTCTTCGTCAGGTTTTTTGATGATTTCGTTAATTGGCGGGATGCCTTTACTATCAATGGATAAGACGCTAACTAAAATTTCTTGATCGGTTTCAATTGGTTTTTTTTCATCTTTCAAAAAACCAAAATAAATTGCCGAAAATAAAATAAAATGAACAAATATTGAATATAAAAGATTTTTAATCATTTAGGAATTTCTGTCACCAGCACTACTTGTGAAAAACCAACTTGACTAACGGTTTTAACAACTTCCATAACCCTTCCATAATCTAAATTTTTATCAGCTCTTACAAAAATTTTACGAGTGAAATTATTGCCAGAAATTTCTTTAAGACGATTGCCCAAAATACTTAACTTTACTAAATCATCCTGAAAGTAGATGGTTGAATCAGCTTTTATGGAGATGGTAAAGGTTTGGAGTTTTTCTTCGTTTGCGGTTTTGGCACCTTGAGGTAAGTTAACATCCACAGAACTTGTAAGCATTGGTGCTGCAACCATAAAAATTATTAGTAGCACCAATAAAACATCTACGAAGGGAGTGATGTTTATTTCACTAATAACTACTCTTCGATTGCCATTTTTTTTTGGTGAAGAAAAAGCCATTTGATGGTTTATTTTATTGGTTATTACTATCTTTTATAATAAATAATTTATCAGGGATTTTACTCTGAAAATCAAGGTTTTTTAATTGCACAGAAATAACTTGCTCAAGATCATTCTTGACTTCCATGCGAACAAATTCAAATGGATCAATTTTAAAAATTAAACTAAATTCTCCAGCTTCTTTGCGATTTTTCTTCATGACAGAAACTTTAAATTCGTTATTATTTTTTTGAATATCGGTGATCTCAACATCTTTAGCTTCAAACGAAATTTTTGGTCGAGTTAAAAAAGAAGCCGGAGTGGTATTGGTGCTAAGGCGACTAATTTCGTCTAATTCGATATCGTGATATGATAAAATAGCTCCATTTGCTACAATTAAAATTTTTGGTTCGGTCAAATATTCGATGCGCATTTTGCCTGCAGATTCTTTGTTGCGGGTAAGGTAAAATTTGCCTTCTACAACATTGCCATTACTAGTTTGGATAAATTTGCATGATAAGTTAATGATGTTATTCAAAAAACCTTCAATTTTTGATAGATCTTCTGAGTGGGTCGCTAAAAATTTTGATTGTGCGGGTGAATTTTGAATAGTTATGAAGTAAAAAAAAACTATGCACAAAGAATTGTGTGCATAGTTTTTGATTTGTTTTAAGTGCTTTTTAGACATCTTTGGCATGATATATTTTTTCATTAAGTCCACCCTCTGTTTTGTCAACAATCAGAGTTATCGCGCTGTCACCAGTAATGTTTATGGTAGTTCTGACCATATCGAGAACTCTATCAACTCCAAGAATTACAACAATTCCTTCAACTGGAATGCCAATTGAACTAAGAACCATGCTCATAAAAATAATTGAACCGCTTGGAATACCTGCAGCGCCAATCGATCCTAAAGTGCAGGTTAAAATAAGCATCATGTAGTTTTGCATGGTAAGGTCAATACCAAAGCCTTGAGCAAAAAATAAAGCACAAATACCAAGGTAAATAGCGGTTCCATCCATGTTTATACATACACCCAAAGGCATTAAGAAATTCGAGTTGGTTTTGGATACCCCAAGTCTTTCTTGTAATTGCGTCATAGCAGTTGGAAGCGTTGCTTTACTACTACTAGTTGAAAAAGCTAATGACTGAGTAAAGAAAATTTTTCGATAAAATGGCATTGGAGAGATTCGAGCAAAAAATGCGATCAAGAAACCAAAAATAACATATTGAATTAAGCAGGCTAAGAGTACAGTGAAGATTAGGCGCGCAAGTGAGTGCAATATTTCTGGGCCTTGGTCAGCGATTGAGAAGGCCATATACCCAAAAACTCCTAAGGGAGCTAACTTAATAATAATTTCAATAGTTTTGAAGAAAATTGCTGATGCTGAATTTATGATATCTTTTATTGGCTTAGCTTTTTCACCAATCATATTAATTACGATTCCGAGAAAAATTGTGAACACAATGATTTGAAGATATTTGTCATCCGCCATCGCCTTAATTGGATTTGTAGGGATTAATTCTATCAAAAAATCCTTAGCCGTTTTGTTGGTTTTGGCGACTGTAAGAGTATCTTCAAAAGCTTTTTTGTTATCAGATTCTGATTGTTTTATTAATTCTTGCAAATTAACACCCTCTCCAGGTTTCATAACATGACCTGCGGTGATTCCGATAAGAACCGCAAAAACTGCAGTTAATATATAGGCACTAAAGCCTTTTACCCCAACGCGAGTAAAATTCCCCTCTCCACTAATTGAAGTTATACCTGACAATAGAGCAAAAAATATCAATGGAACAATTACCATTTTAATTAAATTCATGAAGATTGTTCCAAAGATTTTTAATTCCTTAGCAATATCTTTCTCAAGAGTAATTCCAGCAATTACGCCAAGCGCAAGACCAATAAGAACTTGTTTCCAAAGCTTCATAGTATTAATTTTTAAGTTGATAATTTTAGTTTGCCAAAATCTTGAATTGCGATCTAGCCTTGTTTAACTTGAGACAGAAGCTTTCAAAACTGAAGCGCAATGCAGACAAATGAATATTTTTGTGATTTTTAGACATGTCCAAATTGTATCTGAATCTGAGGAAGATTCTAAAATCACAAACTAATATATAAATTTTTAAGAGTTTTTTTGTGTTAATAGTTTTATGAAGTAAAAACAAAATTATTCATAAAAACATAAAATCATTTATCTAAAATCTTCGAGAAACCCTACTTGTATTTTTTTTATTGTCAAAATTTTTTTAAGCGCTTTTATAAGTTATAAAATTTTTAAAATTGAATTTGACATTCAAAAAATTATTTTTACTTTAATTAAAATTTAATTCTAAAATTCCAAGCAAAAATAATAATTTATAAAACCATCTCTCTTAGAGATTCTAATGCACTAAAGCGTCTTCGCCAATTTTAAATAAAAATTAATAGATAGGCTTTAATACAGTATTTTTAGTTTTAACAACTCGTTTTAACGTATCCAAATATATAATATTTAATATCATGAAAAAGATTCTATTAGCAACTTTTAGCTTGTTATTAATAATTGTTTCGTCTCAAGAAGCCTTGAGTGGAACTAAATACACCAATATCGGTACTGGTGCAATTACCGGTGTTTATTATCCAGCTGGTGGCGCAATATGTCGTCTTTTAAATCGCGGTCGAAATGAGCATGGAATTCGTTGTTCAGTTGAGTCTACTGGAGGTTCGGTATCAAATTTGAATGCTATTCGTAACTCTGGAATTGAATTTGGAATTGTTCAGTCTGATTGGCAATATAATGCGTATAATGGTTCAGGCTTTTTTGCAGATCAGAGTCCTTTTAAAGAGCTTCGATCAGTATTTTCTTTGTATACCGAGACTTTCACTATTGCAGTTTTAGAAAAGTCGGGAATTAAAACCCTTGATGATCTGGTTGGAAAAAAAGTTAATTTTGGCCCTTTGGGTTCTGGAATGTATGCTACTATGGAAGTATTAATGGCAGTTAAAAATTGGAAAAAAGATTCATTTTCATCGATCACATATCTTCAGCCATCTGAGCAACCATCCGCATTATGTGAAGAAAAAATCGATGTTATGATTTATGCGGCCGGAAACCCAAATGGAGTTCTTCAGGAAGCAACTCAGTCATGCAAAGTTAAATTAATTTCTATTGATGATGCAACAGTTGAAAAGCTTATTGAACTCAATCCTTATTATGTTAAAGCAATTGTTCCAAGTGGAATGTATGCCAATAATCAAGAAGCGGTAAAAACTTTTGGAGTTAAAGCTAGTCTTGTTACCTCTGAAAAAATTTCTGATGATGTAGTATACCAGATCACGCGCTCTGTTTTTGAAAATTTTGATAACTTTAAAACCTTACATCCAGTCTTTTCTTCTCTAAAAAAAGAAGAAATGATCAACCAAGGAAATTCAGCCCCAACTCACAGTGGAGCTTTAAAATACTATAAAGAAAGTAAACTAATTAAATAGTTTTTAGTTAAGTTTATAGTTCAAATGCTAGCTTTTCTTAGAAATTTTTTACTAATCTTTTTGATACTAACTTTAGTTTCTTGTGTGGCATATAAACCAATATTTGATCAAAATAAAAAGTTCATCGATGTTGGTCAAGATGTTGCAAATCAAGATTTTGAAAATTGCAAATTGCAAGCCGATAAATATCTCAAGCAGTACAAAGCCAAAAGAATTGCTAATGAAGCTTCTAGGAAAGCTTTATTTGGAAGTATTTTTGGTGGCTTAATGGGGCTAGTATTTGGCAATAATGCTAAATCTGCAATTTCTGGTGCAGTTGCTGGTGGTATATTTGGAGGTATTTATGGTGGAGTTTCGGTTGCTTCTGAAGATAATTTAAAACCCGATGAAATAAAGCAAAGAGATATTACTCGATGCCTTAATCAACAAGGTTACGATATAATTGGATGGTATTAATCATGAACAATATTATTTCATATCGAGGAATCGTTCCCAAAATTGATAAATCATGTTTTATTGCTCATAATGCTATCATTTCCGGTGATGTTTGTATTGGCGAGAATTCTGGAGTTTGGTATGGCTGTGTTTTAAGGGGTGATGTCACAAAAATTTCTGTTGGGAATAATACAAATATTCAAGATAATTGTGTTTTGCATGGTACAAGACCAAATCACGCGCAAAACAAAACTGGCTCTGAAGGTGCACCCGTTATAGTTGGAAGTGGTGTAACCATTGGTCACGGTGCAATTATTCATGCTTGCATTATTGAAGATAATGCTTTTGTTGGAATGGGTTCAATTGTTATGGATTTGGCGCGTATTGAAAGTTTTGGAATGCTTGCAGCGGGCGCAGTTTTAACTCCTAAAAAAATTATTAAATCAGGTGAAATATGGGCTGGTAATCCTGCTAAGTTTTTGCGTCAAATGACTAAGGTTGAAAAGGATTATATTAAAATATCCGCTCAAAACTACATTGAACTCGCAAATGAGTATCGCTAAAAAAGATCTAAAATGGACTTTAGATTCAGAGTCTACAAAAATCTCAAATTTTATTTCTAAAAATTATTTAAAAATTTTTTTTACAAGTTTTTTTATCGTTGCTATAACCCTTGCATCAACTTTAGTCATAATTTTTTATTGCAATATTTTTTACGATTTTGGGGATTATGCCAAGGAAAGAATCCTAAAATATAAAAGTTTGGTTTTTCTAACGACCCCTTGTTTTTTCTGGTTATCCGCTTTTTTATGTAAAAAATATGCTTTTAATCCATATGGAGCTGGTCTTGATAACGTAACTTTTGCTTTAAAAAAATTACAAAAATATCCAAATAATTACCTTAAAGTTCATAATTTTATTGGTTTTAGAATTGCAATTGTAATTTTCTTTAGTTCTTTGATTTCGACTTTTGGTGGAGGTTCGTTGGGACGTGAAGCTCCTTCAATCCTAATTGCGGTTTGTATTTTTTTTGCAAGTGCCAATTATCTTAAAAATTACCTTAGCGATATTGCGCTTGAGAATTGGATTTTTGTTGGCTATGCAGTCGGAATTTCTGTTGCTTTTAAAGCTCCTTTAGCCGGAATAATTTATGTTATTGAAAAGCTTGTTCGCAATTCTTATCAAAATTCGTTTAAAAATTTTAGCTCTAATAGTCTTAATTTTGCCTTACCGATTTTTTTATCGGCTTTTGCCTTGATAATAATCAATTTTTTGCTAGACAAAAGTTGTGCGCTCTATCTTGTTAAAAATTTTAAATCTTTCGGCTTTTATGACTTTAAGCACTACATAATTATTGCCTTAATATGCTCATCATTGGCTTATCTATTGCTTACAATTGCTAAATTTTTCTATATAAATTTCATAAAAATTGATAAATGGTTTTGGCATTTAATTCCAATTTTATTTGGTTTAATAGTGGCTTTTATCGGTTTGTATTATGGAATTTTTTCAATTGGTGGGGGAATTCGCTCAGTAAATGAAGCTCTAACAAGCGATAAAATAATTTATAATTTTAATGAATTAATCGGGCGTTATTTCTCAACAATTTTTACATATATCTCTGGAAATGCCGGTGGCTTAGTTGCTCCTGCTATTGCGCTTGGAAATCTAGTAGGGAGTGTTTACGCTGAATTTAATAGCAATGCCGATAGTAAAGCTCTTATGTTAATTGGAATGGTTGCGTTCTTATCGCCAGTTCTTGGAGCTCCATTATCTTCGGCAATGGTTATCGTAGAATCAACTAAAATGGCTCTCTCCAATTTTTTAATTCTTACCATTATTTCTTCAATTTCTTTTTTTACAGTTTTGATCATTCAAAAATTAAGTTCAAAAATTCGTGTTAAATTATTTAAGCCAACAACAAATTAATGCTATTCTAGATTTATCTATAAAAGCTGGAGAGATTGCTACTCAAGCTTTTAAATGCAAAAATTTTGATATTTTTGTTAAAAACGATAACTCAAAAGTTTCTGATGTCGATTTCGCTATCAGTCAATTAATTAGCATCGAACTATCAAAAATTTGCCCAAATATTCCAATTATCTGCGAAGAAAATGAATTGCGTCATGTTGGAGGTAATCTATTTTTCTTAATCGATCCAATTGATGGAACTTCAAGTTTCATTAATGATAGTTCAGAATTTTGCATTAATATCGCTCTAATTGATAATAATGAGCCAGTTTTTGGACTAATTTATGCTCCCTTGATTGAGGGTGGAAAAGCGATTTTTTGTGATCAAGATAACCAAATTATTAAATACAACCATCAGCATAAAAAATTGACAAAAATTGATAAGATTTTCAACTTTAATCAACAACCAAAAACTCTTAAAATCATTACTAGCTCCAGAACTAAAGACACTGATATTGATTTATTTATTCAGCAATTTTTTCCAAATTTTATAAATAATTTTTCGGTAGAGAAATTATCATCAGCCATTAAGTTTTTTAAGATCATTGAAGGCGAAGCTAATTTGTATTTGCATTTTCGTAGATCAATGGAGTGGGACACTGCTTCTGGCGATGCTATGCTTAGAAAGATTGGGTATAAACTTCGGGTAATAGAATTTATTAATAATCATTTTTCTATGCTCGGCGAGTTGCAATATAAGAAAAATAATTTTATTAATAATAAGTTTGTTGTAATAGCATTTTGAATTTTAGTAATGACCAAAAAATTTAGTCTAAATTGTAAAGTTGGCGCCGAGAATATCCCTTTAGATTTTTATATTGGCGATCCTCAAGAAAACTCTCATCCGATCGGTTTTCAAATGAAATTTCTAAGCCAAAAAGGAGTTTCTGTGCCCGAAAATATTGTTGCATCACTATCTTCTCTTAACGATATCGCCAAAAGAAATCGTATATCTTTCGAAGAATTATTTGAATATGTAAGTGATCAACTCAATCTTGAGGATTTTGTTAAAGCCAATTTTGGTCGACACAATGAAATCAGTCGCTCTTCGCTAAATAAAAAATCTTAATCAAATTATGAAATCTAAAAAAATATTAGTTTTGTGCGGAGGTTGGACATCTGAACGCGAGGTTTCTCTTCGTTCTGGAGAGGCTGTTTATCAAGCTTTAATTAAAATGGGATATCATGCAACTAAAGTTGATTTTAGTCATCAGATTATCAACGATCTTAAGCAATATGAACCTGATTTAGTCTTTAATGCTTTGCATGGTCAATATGGCGAAGATGGGCGAGTTCAAGGTTTACTGGATATTCTTGAAATACCTTATACTCACTCCGGAGTTCTTGCTTCGGCGATTTGTATGGATAAAGTTATAACTAGAAAGCTTTGTCAAATTGAGGGGGTTTTGTCGCCACAATATGAAATTTTACATAAAAATTCCATTGAACTTAATAAACAAAAGTTTTTCAAAATCGACAAACCATTCGTAATCAAGCCTATTAATGAAGGTTCGAGCGTCGGAGTGGAGGTAATAATGCCGAATTCTAAATTCGATATTGCTGATTTTTCTTGGCAATATGGCGATGAAATGATTCTCGAAAGTTATATCGCAGGTCAAGAGGTGCATGTAGCAGTGATGGATGGTAAAGCTTTGGGGGCGATTGAGGTTAGGCCCCATGGTCTATTTTATGACTATAAATGCAAATATACTCAAGGAATGACTGACTACATTATGCCTGCCGAAATTTCAGATGAAAAATATCAAGAAGTTTTGAATCAAGCTGAAAAATGTTTTAAAGCTGTTGGTTGTAGAGGTATCGCGCGTGTTGACTTTATTCTTAACAGTAAAAATTCGGGCGATAACAAATTTTATTTACTAGAGGTTAATACTCATCCAGGCTTTACGGCGACCTCATTAGTTCCTAAAATTGCCCAACATGTTGGCATAAGTTTTGAGCAAATTGTTGAGTTTCTTGTCAAAAATGCCTATTTCGGATGAAAATCATTAAGCAAAAAATTAACGATTTTTTTATCACCAATCACTCGTGGCGTATAATCAAAAATATTTTTAATATTTTTCTTAAAGCGATTTTGTTGCGAGTTTTTCTGTTTATTGTTGTTATATCTTTTATCTTGGTAATTGCTGTCAATATCTATAAACCTAAACTTGCCGACCAAATCGAAAATAAATTTACTGGTTATTTTTATAGTTATCTAAAACTCAATAATCTCAATTACTCTAAGATTACAATTTCAGGTAATAAGCGCATCAAAAATGAAGAAATAATCGCTATAATTGAAAATTTTGATAATTCTAAATTTTTTGAATCAAAAAGTGATAACGAATTTATTCCAAATATTAAAAATCTAATTGATGAGATGAAAATCAAGCTTCCTTGGCTTGATAAAATTATTATCAAAAGAACCATGCCTGATATTCTAAATATTGAAATTGAAGAATATCAGCCTTTTGCAATTTGGTTAAGTGAAGATAAAAAATTTATTATCGATAAAGACGGTAATCAAATTCCATTTCTTGACGAATATGAGGAAAGTCAAGAATTCAAAAATATGATTATTTTATCTGGTAAGGGAGCCAATCAAAACGCCAAATCACTTTTTAATATTTTGGCAATTAATTCACAAATTAGCCAAGAAATATACTCAGCCAATTGGGTTGGCAATAGAAGATGGGATATTAGATTTTATGATGGATTAATTGTTAAATTGCCCGAGATTGAAATATCTAGAGCATGGCAAGATTTAATAAAATTTTATGAAGTTTTTAAAAGTGATAAGGCCATTAAGTCAATCGATCTTAGAATTAGCGGTAAAATTTATATTCAATATTTTAATAAAAAATCTAACGAAATTAAGTCGCTAAAATCATAATTAATGCTCATTCAAACTAAGTTTTTATAAAATTATTAGCGATTAATATTCTTAATAAAAATATTAAAAAACTGTGTTTTTTTAATTTTGCAAACCTAAATTTTTACAAAAATTTTAAGCCGTCTTCATATTTGGTAATTTTTTTTGTAATTTTGTTATAAAAAGTTAAATTTTGTCTCAGTTTTTTGAAGCCAAATCATCGATTTAATCGATAAACTTATTAAAAATTCACAGTAAATTAAATTTATCTTTAATGTCCAAATCATACAAAAACCGCAAAACTGTAGCGTGTCTTGATATAGGTTCTTCCAAGATGCTGTGCATTATTGCTAATATTGGCAATGATGGAATTGATATTCTTGGATATGGACATAAAGAATCTAAAGGAATTTCTTTTGGCGCAATTTCTGATTTAAAATTGGCGCAAAAATCCATTACCAATACTGTTGCTGAAGCTGAAAGAATGGCGGGCTTAAATATTGACAAAATTTTGATTGGTATTTCGGGCTGTCAAATTGTTTCATCGCGTAAAGATATTGTTGAAAAAATCGCTAAAGAAGTAGTTAAGCAATCAGACATCATTAATTCAGTTGTTAAGCTCCGACAAGAGTTTGCTAAAAGTCAAAAAGAGCCAATTCACATTTTTCCAATCAATTATAAAATTGATGATTCGCCACCCATTTCAAATCCTCGTCAAATGACGGGCGAAAAATTATTCTCAAGATTTCATGTAGCTAACGTCTCTAAGACTGTTATTAGTAATATTGAAAATTGTTTAAAAAGATGTCAGTTGTCAGTTGGTAATTATGTTGCCGAACCATACGCCTCTGCTCTTGCATCACTTACTGAAAATGAAATAAACCTCGGTTCATTGCTAGTTGATATTGGAGCCAGCTCAACTTCGTTTTGTATTTTTTATGATTCCAAATTATATCATATCGGCCATGTTATGCTTGGTGGATTTAATATTACCAAGGATATTTCTACTATTTTATCGGTTAATATTGATGTTGCAGAAAAAGTAAAAAATCTTAACAATTCTTTAATTATTTCTCCCATCGAAGAAAAAGAAATAATCAAATTTAGGTCAGTCGATAACCCAGAAGAATCAACTATTGCACGAATATCGCGTGAAGATTTGCGTAATATAATCGAATCAAGATTAGCTGAAATTTTTGAAAGCATCAAAGCTAATCTCGATAAATCAAATATTCCGCTCCACATGATTCCAAGTATCGTTTTAACTGGTGGAGTGGCTTCAACTATTGGGATTGACAAATTGGCATCAGAAATTTTTAAAAAGAATGTTAGAATTGGTTATCCAACAAAATTTAATTTAGCTCCCAATGAGCTAATAAACACTTCTAGTTCATGCGCTCTAGGCATGTTATTATTTTTGCGTGAAGCAATGTTTAATGAAAAAAACAGTGATGATTATGAAAAAAATAATTGGTTCAAAAAGCTCCTTGATAAGCTAGTTAGTATATAGCGCAAAAGCACAAAGAATTTTCGAAATTTTCAAAATTTAGTATTTTTTATAAATTTAAGTACTTCGTTGTGAAGTTGTGGTGTTGCCGAGGCGATTAATTTTGTATTAGATTGAAGTTTGAGTTGATTTCCATCCCAATCGGTGATTATTCCGCCAGCATTTTCAATAATCGGAATATGTGAAGCAAAATCATAAACTTTAAGTTCGGGTTCAATAATTAAATCAACAAATCCCGAGGCTAAACAGCCATAAGCATAGCAATCACCTCCATAAACTACGCCACCAATTTTTTGATATTTTGTTAATTCAGAAATTTTTTCAAAAATAACTTTATTTTGTGCTTTAAAAAAAAATGGCGAACTCGAGCTTAAGACCGCTTGCGAAATTTTTTGGCAATTACGAGTTTGAATCTTTTGGCCGTTAAACCACGATCCTGAGCCATCAACACCCAGCCAACGCTCTTGATTGATGGGTTGATTGATGATTCCTAATATAACTTTTTGATGATGGGTGAGGGCGATTAAGTTACCAAAAATCGGTCGACCAACTATAAAAGATGAAGTGCCATCAATTGGGTCGATAATCCAAACAAAATCAGCATCTTCTTGATGATTTCCATATTCTTCGCCAATTATGCCGTGATTTGGAAATTGTTGTTGAATTGCTTGGCGGATTTTCAATTCAATTTCTTTATCGGCAATAGTCACGGGTGAGTCATCATCTTTGGCAACTTCTTGGTTATCAACTCGATAATATTTTTTAGAAATCGCGGTGGCGATGTCGGCTAAGCGGTTGGCAAAATCTACAAATTCTTGATGCTTCATAAAATTTTTCGTGAAAGTTATTTTTGTTTAATTTAAAAATTATTTTTTTAAAAAATCTAAATAAATCAATCAAATATGAAAGAACGAATTGCGGTTATTGCTGGATATCGCTCAGCAATGGGTAAGGCAGGTGGTGTTTTTAAAAACGTTAGTGCCAGCGATCTTGGAGCTGGGGTGGCCAAAGAGACAATTTTGCGCTCTAAAATTGATATAAATTTAATTGATGAAGTAATTATTGGTAATGTGGCTCAACCCGCCGATTCTGCCAATATTTCGCGAGTAATCGCCCTAAAATCCGGAATCGATAAAAAAGTTTCGGCTTTTACGGTTCATCGCAATTGCGCCTCGGGAATGGAGGCTTTTACTTCGGCTTTTGTTCGACTTAATTGCGGTTATGGGACGCTTGCTTTAGTTGGAGGAGTTGAATCGATGAGTAATATTCCACTTTTTTATGGCAAAAAAATGACCGAAATATTTGCCAAATTATCCCGCACCAAAACCCTGATCGAAAAACTCAATGTTTTAAAAGATTTTCGTCTCAAATATTTAACTCCAACTGTTGGATTGGTACAAGGTTTAACCGATCCTATTTCGGGATTAATTATGGGTTGCACAGCTGAAAATGTTGCTCGTGATTTTCACATTTCTCGTCATGAGCAAGATGCTTTTGCACTGCTTTCTCATCAAAAAGCTGAGCGAGCCATGGCTAACGAAATCTTTTCTCAAGAAATTGTCGCACTTTTTAATAATGATGAAAAAAACTCTTCAATGATTACCGAAGATGAAGGGGTACGCAAAGGCCAAAAAATCGAAGATTTGCAAAAATTAAAACCATATTTTCAAAAAGTTGATGGTACCGTAACCGTTGGGAATTCATCGCAAATTACCGACGGATCGGCTTTTGCTCTTGTTGCTAAAGAAAGTTACGGCAAAAAACTACAACAAGAATTTGGTTGCGAAATTTTGGGTTATATTCGTGAATTTGAATATGCTGGTTTAGAGCCGTCGCGGATGGGGCTTGGTCCAGTTTTTGCTACCGCAAAATTACTCGATAAAACTGGTTTAAAATTATCTGATTTCGATTTAATTGAAATTAACGAAGCTTTCTCAGCCCAGGTATTGGGATGTGTAAAAGCTTTCGCCTCGAACGAATTTTGCCAAGAAAATTTTGGCAAATCGGCGATTGGCGAAATCAATCCAGAAACTCTCAATATTAATGGTGGCGCTGTTGCCTTAGGCCATCCCGTTGGTATGTCGGGAGCAAGAATCATAATTCATCTTTTGCGCGAGCTCAAGCGCCGTGGCAAAAATCGTGGATTAGCAAGTTTGTGCATTGGCGGTGGTCAAGGTGGAAGCTGTGTTTTAGAGGTTAATTAAACCAAAGGTTGATTTAATAAAAAATTTGTAAAAAATCGCCGATCTCACTTTTTCAACATCAAAATCAATAAAAAATTATGAATATCGAAAAAATCTCCGTGGGCAAAGACGCGCCAAATCAAG
>VGDJ01000005.1 GCA_016869775.1 Alphaproteobacteria bacterium | reverse complement strand
TTTATGCCATTATCGCCAAACGGATTATGCGAAGCCGAAATCATAATGCCAATATCGGCGCGAAGCGAGCGGGTAAGCATTGAAACAGCTGGAGTTGGGACTGGCCCAACCAAAAAAACATCAAGCCCCATAGCCACAAAACCCGCGGTTAATGCGGGTTCAATCATATAGCCTGATAATCGGGTGTCTTTGCCAATTAACACGCGGTGGCGGTGAGAATCATTGGTAAAAGCCTTGCCAAATCTGGCTCCAAGTGCCATACCGACCTTAAGAGCGATTTCTGCGGTCATCGGAAATTGGTTGGCGGTGCCACGAATGCCATCGGTTCCAAAGTATTTTTTGTGAGAGTTTTTTTGCATGAGATTCTTAGGATTTTTTACAAAATTTTATTAAGACATAATTATTTGTCTATTCATTGTTAAACGATCGAGCGACTTAAATCGGTCTTACGAAACAAAGCTTGGTGTGATCGAGGACTGGTTTTTGAATTGGGATTTTCACTAATATTTTGATTTCTATCGTGAACTGTTAGAAATTCTGAAAGATCTAAAGAAGTTTGATTACAAGCAATACTTCGAGAGGAATAACGGTCAGTAGGATTAATTTTTTTTGAGGTTTGAGGCTTTTTTTTAAATCTTTAAGACTTTTATAAAATTGTTGCGACATTATGCTAATTACTCCTATTGATAATGAGGCAATTAGATGAGGTAAAATTTTTTGACTTAAATCTTGATCGGGTTTTTTATAAAATGCATTATCTGAGGGGCGGGAGGATGTATCAAAATAACTATCGCCCATTATTTCGCCAAATGTCATGATAAAAGCGAATTTTGAGAAAATTTTCATTTCATCTTTGATAATTTGAGGGGTTTTTCGATAATTTGATTTATTGGCTGAGCTATTGATCTTAAGCAATAATATTCTTGCCAACGATCTGCGCTAATTTCTTTGTCTTTCAATCCAGATTTTTTGTATAAATAACTACCAAAATTTTCGGTAATAATAAGGCTTGCTATAGCAACGCTTGCATAATTGTTTTGTGTTGCGAAAGAATTTACGACTGCAAAAGCTAAAAGTAGATTTTTTCTGGTGCTATTTTTTTTATTTTCATCTTGTGATGAATTTGATTTGGAAAACGGAATTGATAAAATTAAATTTACAGCAGTTAGGCAAGTTAGTAGAGTAGTAAAATTTAGTAATGTATCTTGAATGAACGGGCTGTTATATTTGGGTCTTGGCAAACAAAAATCTTTGTTAAATTTTGAAATACTTGAGTTTTGAAAAAACGAATTTAATTCTCTTCCATTTTGAGTATTATTTTGAAATCTGAACGAACAATATTCTGCAAATTTTTTGGCCATAATATCGATTGGGCCAATTTCAAACTTGGTTTCTTTACAAAATCCACCCGGATTTAAACCGCCATCAACATAAGAAAGATTATCGTCTAAAACAACTGTAGCAAAAGCTATTTCTGATCTAGAAATATTTGGGTTGGGATGATTTTTTGGATAGAGTAAAGAATGTCCAAATTCATGAACCATAGTCTCATCATTACTAAATTCAGATGGTGGGAAAAGATAGCTACCAAATTTGTTTAAACGAATGCAATTTTTTGTAATACGATAATTTGAAGTAGTCATCTGATTATCGCCAAATTCATAACTCTCAGAAGAAAAGTCATTTTTTTCGATTGAATTATATGAACCAAGAGTATTTTTTCATCATCAAAAAAACCAATTTTGTGAACAGGTAAATTAAATTTTAGGGATAAATATTTATCAGATAATTTTTTATCCTTGAATTGAGGATTTATTGAGGTTTCATATTTTTCTAACAATTCTGTTCCGTCAAATAATTCTAAATCAAAAGATTTGCCAACTAATTGAGCTATTCTTAGTTTTTCAAAACTTGGAATGGCAACGCAATTTTCATCATCAGATTTTATTCTTTTTGTTGGATTCGGCATATTTTGTCTAAGCGCTTCAATCTGTTGAGCTGATGAAGTGGTGTTAAAAATATTAAGTGTCGGTAAGGCGCTGTAAAATAATTGCCTTAACGGTGTTTGAAAAAAAATCTCGGTCTTTTAAATGTCAATTGCGAAGGCATTCCAGTAAGCGATAAGTCATCATATACTTTTTTATCACAATTTGAAAATGCAAGAAAGGTGCTTTTTTTGCCGTCTTTATCAAAAAGTAAATGAATTTTTGATAATTTAAAAAAATCAGGATTATCTGAGCTAATTTTATCAAAATTTTCACCCACAAATTGATGAATAGTTTTTGATTCGAAGCCAAAAATATTAGCTATATTATAATCTGAGTCGGGGAAAATTTTAGTTTTGATGATTTCGTTACATTTTTGCTCAAAAACTTCTGGTTCTAAATCAAAAGGAATTTTATCTAAAACTATTCTTAAATCATTATTGAGAACTCTCCAATTTTTTTGGATTGATTGGGTTTCGCGAAAAAATTCTGGCATTAAGAGCTAATCTAAATAAAAACTAAATTTAAAAATGTTTTTATTTTTTATAAGCTATTATTGATAATTATATTAAATATTAATCCTAATAATTAATATATTAGTTATGTTTCAAAATTAGATTTTTTAATGAAGTGACCGCTAAATCGATCTGCTTTGAATTTGAGCCAGCTCCCATAGCGAAATCTTTTTTTCCTCCACCCCCTTTACCACCAATAATATCAATAATTGGCGCAATAAGTTTTGAAGCATCAAAATGTTGAGTTAAATCATTTGACAAGGATAGGCACACCGAGACCTTTTCATTTTCAATTCCAAAAAATACCAATATTTGAGTTTTAGAATAATTTGGAGAATTTTTAATTTCGCTAATTATGTCTCTTAAATCTTTGGCATTGGTGTCAAAAAAAATATGATGAGCAAAATTGAAATTAAAGATTTTTTCGTTTTTTAGATTTTGTAAATCATATTGCCAAATTTGTTTTTTAAGTTTGTCAATTTCTTTGTCTTTGGTTTTAAGAATATTATTGATATCAATGCCAATTTTTTCAATTTTATTAAGGGCTTCATCAATTGATTTTTGCTGGGCTAAAGTGATAAAAATTGAGTTATTTTCATCGTTAAAAAAACTCAAATCATTGAAACCGGTTTTATTGGACAAAAACTCGTTATCATCAATTTTAATGTCATCGAATTGTTGTTTAACTTTTATGGCATCAAGAAGTTTGTACAATTTTTGCTCCTGAAGCTTCAAATGTTGTAAAGCATAAAAACCGCTTTTAGCTGTGATTCTACGAATTCCAGAGGCAATACCATTTTCGAAGATAATTTTGAAAATTCCGATATTACCAGTTTTATTGACATGAGTTCCGCCGCATAATTCAGATGATGGCCCCATTTTTACAACGCGAACTTTGGCATCGTATTTTTCGCCAAATAAAGCTTCAGCGCCGGATTTTCTGGCGTCTTCAAGCTCCATCTCAGAAGTTTCAACCATTGAATTTTGACGAATATAAAAATTAACTAAATCTTCAACTTGATCTATTTCAAGTTTTGTCATAGCACGATTAAAATTAAAATCGAAAGTAAGTTGTTTGAAATCAACGTTTGAACCTTTTTGAGTGATAGAATTACCAAGAACTTGTTTCAGCGCTTTGTGGAGTAGGTGAGTTGCCGAATGATTTTGAGCCCTAAGTTGACGATGACGATTGTTTACGAGAGCTAGAACTTCATCACCAACTTTAAATTTACCCTTAAAATCACTTAAAAAATGAACAAATAATCCACCCGCATATTTTTTGGTTTCGGATATATCTATGCAATTTTGAACATGATTGTAATTTATTAAACTGCTTTGGTCTTTAATTTCTGAAGATAAGACTAAATTACCATCATCTCCTTTTTGTCCACCCGAGGTGGCGTAAAATGGGGTTTGATCGAGAATTGCAAAAATCGAATCATTAATATTGTTATTAGATGAATCAATATAATCAACTGAGTTATAATTTTGAAAAATCGCTAAAATCTTGGCAGATGTTTTGGTGGTTTGGTGGTACAATGATTTGGTAGCTCCAAATTTTTCTTTTAAATCAAAAAATAATTTATCTTCAGAAGCTTCACCACTTCCAACCCAGTTTTTCCTGGCTCTTTCGCGTTGGAGATTCATTTCTTTTTCGAACTCATTCACATCAACTTCAATGTTTTTTTCTTTGCAAATATCTTGAGTTAAATCAAGCGGAAATCCAAATGTATCATATAATTTGAAGGCGATTGAGCCACATAACTTAGATTTATTACTTTTGTTGTTAATAATTTCTTCAATAGATTCAAATAAAATTTTTAAGCCTTTTTCTAAGGTTTCTTGGAATTTTTCTTCTTCATTTTTTAAGGTTTCGATAATAGTTTCTCTTGCAAAAACTAGCTCTTGATATTGGTCACCCATTTCATTGATTAGAGTATCAACTAATTTATGCATTATGGGTTGAGAGTGTCCGAGTTTATTGATTTGACGCATAGCTCTGCGCATTATTCGACGTAAAACATATCCTCGTCCCTCGTTGCTTGGCATCACACCGTCGGCAATTAAAAAACAAGATGATCTAAGATGATCGGCAATAATTTTAAATTCTGGTTCTAGAGACATTGAAAATTTTGGTAAAAAATTTATGAGAAGGAAATTCAAGGGCGATGGCAATAATTATAAGAAGTAATCCAATATTGCCCAGAATGGTAAATTTAAAGTTTTCAAAAAAAGATGACACGATTAAAGCGATAGTTGGATAAACCAAGGCGGTGAAGTTGGCTTTAACTGCGCCGACTTTTTGAATTAGATAATAAAAACATAAAAATGCAATAATCGAAGCAAAGATAATTTGGTAGATTAGTGATAAAATATATTTGGCTGAGTAATCGATAATAAACTTATTTCCAAGTGCGTAATTTATGATAATTAGATAACAAGAACTAATAATTGCGCCAAAGGCAATTGAGGTAAAAAGCGGGGTATGATTTTGTCGTTTGTTTTTTTCAACTAGATAATTGCCGAACGAAAAAACAATCATCATAACCATGGCCAAGATGATGCCAATAATGAAATTAATATTTGATGAATAATTATCAAATTTGAGGGTCGGAAATATAAAAAGCGTTAATCCGCAAAAGCCAATCAGGCTACTTAAGATAATTTTTGGCTCAATCTTTTTGCCATCAAAAATTGCTTTGAATATTTCCGAAGTGATGATTGAGAGACTAAAAATAACCGCTATCATTCCACTTGGGATAAATTTTGTGGTATGGTATCCAATTAAAAAATTTAGTGAAAAATTGGTTAAAGCAATCAATGCAAAATATTTATATTCGGTTTTGAATGGTTTTAGCCTTTTTTTTGTTGCCACGCATAAGATTGTCATCAGACATGCAACAGCAAAAAAGCGGTAAAAAAGAGAAACTTCGACTGCGACGATTGAGTCAACTTGTAATTTCATGGCAAACCAACTGAAACTCCAAACTAAGCTCATTCCAATAAAGGCTAGGGAAGTCATTCTATGGTCGTGATTATTGAATTAAGATGATTGTAACCTCAAGAGCTGGTCTTTTGCCCATTAAATCTTCGAATATTTTTAAAAGTTTTGAACGCAAAGATTTTTCAATTTCGTTGACAAGTTTACTTTCGTTAAGTTTGGATTTTTTCTTTTTTTTGCGTAAAAAATTTAAACCAAAACCATCTTGAAGATTAAGTTCTTTAGCTTTGTTTTTAAAAAATATCTCGATTTCTTTACGAATAATTGATTCAGCATCTGGGTCTTTTCTGAGGTCATAAGACCCAATGGCCATAATTTTTGGTTTAGAAAGAATTTTCAAATTATCGTTTGTTGCGATACTAACGTTGATAACCCCAGATTCTTGAAGTTTTTTGCGTTCACGAATTATATCACTTTTTAGGTCGATAAGTTGCTTGCCGTCGACTCCTAAATAACCGGTTTTCACGAAACCAATTTTATCCGATGAAACAATATTATCTTTATCGAGCTTGATGGCGAAACCATTTTCAATTTGAATTGCTTTGGCGACTCCACATTCGCGGGCTAACTCACAATGAGTTTTTGTGTGGATAAATTCACCATGAACCGGAATAGCAATTTTGGGTCGAGCCAAAGCGTACATTTCTCTAAGTTCATTTTTAGATGGATGGCCCGAGACATGAACGAAATGATCTTTTTCGGTCATTACATCGATTTGTTTTTTGGCCAAAAGGTCAAAGAGTTCAAAAATCTTTTTTTCATTTCCCGGAATTATTTTTGAAGAAAAAATCATTAAGTCACCCTTAGTGAAGTGAATAGTTGGATGGTTATTGGAAGCAATTTTGCGGGTTGAAGCCATTGGTTCGCCTTGACAACCGGTGCATATAATTAAAATTTCTTTTTTATCGTAAAATTTTATTTCTCGATCAGAAATAAATTCAAAATTTTCAAAAAAATAACCACTTTTTTTGCCAACTTCGAATAGGCGGTGAAGTGAAAATCCAGATAAAACAATTTTACGTCCAAGTTCGTTGGCAATTTTAGCAATAGTATGAACTCTGGCGATATTTGACGCAAATGTGGTTACTCCTACATAACCATTTCGTCCAACAATTAATGATTTAAGTGATTCATGAAGTTCGCCTTCGGAGCGCGAATGTCCCTCATTAATAGCGTTGGTTGAATCGCAAATCATGGCAAAAATTTCGCCATTGTCACCAAGTGTTTTGATTTTATCAATTTCACTAACATCTCCAACAATTGGATTGGGGTCGAATTTCCAATCTCCGGTGTGTAAAACATTGCCTTTAGGAGTTTTGATCATTAAAGCCTTCATCTCGGGAACAGAATGTGTTAATCCGATAAACTCAATTTGAAATGGATTTAAAATAAGGGGCTTGGAATCGTCGATGATGTGGATTGGAACGATTTTATCTAGTTTATATTCTTCAAGTTTTGTTCTAAGAAAATTGGCCCCAAAACGAGTTGCATAGACTGGAACTTCAAGTTCACGCCATAAATATTGAACGGCACCTAGGTGATCTTCGTGAATGTGAGTTAGAATTATGCACAATAAATTATCGCGATGTTGTTTGATGAAAGAAATATCTGGCGTCATCATGTCGACTCCAGGAATGTCATATGCGAAGCCAACTCCGCAATCAACCATGATCCATTTTCCGTTTAGATGATATAAATTAAGGTTCATGCCGATTTCGTTGGCGCCACCAAGCGGAAGAAAAATTAGGTCGTCTCGATGTTTTTTAAGATTTAAATCCATTTTATAAAAAATTGTTTTGATAAGGGTTTTCTAAGATACAAGCAATACCATTTAAAATGCAAAGTATTAAAATTTAGTAATTAAGTAATTTATTATGATACCTTGATGGTTAATATTTGATAAATTTAGGAATCGATGATTCAAGAGTTTCAAAACCGCCATTATCAATTTGGAGAATGGCTAAATTGCGTTGAATGGCGCCATTAGGCAAAAATCGAAATACCCCGTCAATTCCATCAAATCCATTAGTCGAAGAGTCGGTATACTCTAAAAAATCATCAAAACCGATTTTAAGATTAGATTTATTTTCAGCAATCTTTGATATTGCTAAAATAGAGTCGTAGGCGATTGAAGTGATTCTTGGCGGGAATTTATCGAAAGAGCGGTAATAATTTTTTTCAAAAATTTTAAATCTTTGCTCTTGTGGCGCTGGGAACCATCCGCCAAAAAGATTTATATCATTTAAAGAAGATGGATCATTCCATTGGCTAGAGCCAATCAGTTGAAAATTTCTTTCATCTTTGTTGAGCCGAGCGATGGAATTGGCAATTTTTGATAGAGTTTTGCCAGCTTCTGGAATTAGGATTGCTTGTGGATAAATTCTATCATAATCGCTCAAATAAGATGTGTCGCGGTTTTTGGAGGCGGTTGGCACGCCGAATGAACCAATAACTCTTTCAACTGCTCTTTCAATGTCTTTGGAGTTATTTTCATAAAATTCTGAAGTTATGAAATTGCCATCGCGAGAGCGGACGAATTTTTTAGTATATTCGGTTATAATTTTTCCATACTGGTTATTTGGCGCAATTACAGCGAAGTTGAATTTTCCTCGATCCATTGAGTAATTGATGATTTTATCGATTTGAGTTTCGGGTATTATTCCTCCAACAAAAATTCCGCCATGATTATTGGTTTTGTTGAGTAGCTCATGATTATTTGATAGTGAAATAACTGTTATCTCATTATCGCGAGCTAATTTTTCAATGGCTAAAACTGAATTGGTAAATATCGGTCCAACCACGATTTTGATGTTTCTGTCAATAATTTCCTTAAAAGATTTTTGATGATCTACTGCAGATTCTTTGGAATCAAATAAGACTAACTCAATTTTGTTATTTAAGTCATTGTCAAATAAAGAAAGGATTGAGGCGTTGTAAATGCTCCATCCTAATTCTTTGTTTTTCCCAGTTAAAGGAAGAAAGAGAGCGATTTGAATTTTGCGTTGAAGTGATGGAGGAATTACTAAGGTGTTAGTTTCAAAATTTTTTGCAGTTTGAGGTTTAAGTTCGGGTAAGTCTTGTTCTGAAAAATCTTTGTATTCAACAATATTTTTTCCGTTGCTGTCAATAAAATTTTCAGTGCCGTTAGTTTGATTAACAATCGATTTTTGGTTTTGAGAGTTTGACTGAGGTTTATTGGTTGCTGGTAAATTATTTTGTTTACCATAAATTGATGGCTTGCTTGATTCGAAGCGTGGCTTTTTGATGTTGCCAACTTCAGATGTTAAATCATTAAAACTACAACTTGAAGTTAGAATGATTAAAAACAAAATAAATTTTTTCATAAATACAATTAATAGATAATTTAAGAATGTCAGAGATTATAATTAAAAACCAATCGCAACAACTTGAGAACGCACTTTATGTGGTTGCGACGCCAATAGGAAATTTAAATGATATAACTTTAAGAGCGCTTAATATTCTAAGTTTAGTTGATTATGTTATATGCGAAGATACTAGAATTGCAGGAATTTTATTGAATAATTTTGAAATAATAAAGAAAAAATTAATAGTTTATAATGACCACAGCGATGAAATAATTAGAAATAAAATTTTAAGTAAATTGCAAGAAGGAAATTCACTAGCATTAATTTCAGATGCTGGCACCCCATTAATTTCTGATCCTGGTCACAAACTAATTAATTTTTTACGTCAAGAAAAACAAAAAATTATATGCATACCTGGGCCATCAGCTCTTACTGCTTCTATATCAATTAGTGGAATCGCTTGTGATAATTTTTTATTTTTAGGATTTTTGCCGAGTTCAAAAATTGCTAAAGAAAAAAAACTAAAAAATTTGCCAATAGAATTTAGTTTTATATTTTTTGATGTTTCAAATCGAGTTCTCGAAACTCTTAAAATTTTAAAGCAAAATTTTGCCAATCGAAAGATTTGTTTAGCTCGAGAACTTACAAAAATTTATGAAGAAATAATCATTGGAACGCCTGATGAAATTCTAGAAATCTTGATTTCCAATCCGCAAAAAATTCGAGGAGAATTTGTGATAATCGTTGAAAAAATTTCTAAAGATATTGCTAAATTTAATCGTGATGAGGTGCTTGAAGTCATAAAAATATTATCGCAAAAAAATCTATTATCTAAAGAGATTGTGAAAGAGTTGGTTGAGAATTTTGAGATTAATAAAAAAGAAGCTTATTCGCTTGTACTAGTTCACCAGAATAAAAATTCTAAAAATGATTAAATTAAATAATTCAAAGAATCCAAAGCTTACCACTAAAATAAGTAAAAGTTATAAAGCTCGTGTCGAAAAATATAATTTCGGTCAATATGCCGAAAAATATGCCATGATTTTTCTTTGGCTCAAAGGTTATAAAATTCTCAAGTATCGTTTTAAATCGCATTTGGGGGAAATCGATATCATTGCCTTTAAAAACAATCAGATAATTTTTGTTGAGGTCAAAGCTCGTTATAAAAATTATAATATCGAAAGTATAATTGGTAATAAGCAAATTTATCGTATTAAGAATTGCGCTAAATACTATATTTCTAAAAATAAGAAATTACAAAAATATAAGATTCGCTATGATTTTATTGAAGTTAAACCGTTCTTTTGGTTTTTATTTAAAGCCAATCACAGGGTTAATTTCCTTAGTTGAATTTTAGATTTCGAAGCTTACCATTTGGCAAATTTTAGTTTTTATTTAATATTAATAATCTTTAACAAAATCTGTGAAACCAACCAATTCATCGTCTCAAGCCAAAAATAATTCCCAAGGAAATAATAATTTTTTTAGAATAAACGAACAAATTAAAGCTAGCGAGGTTAGGGTTATTGACAGCCTCGGTCAAATGCTCGGAGTAATGTCAGTTTCTGAAGGCATTAAAAAGGCACAAGAAGTTAATCTGGATTTAATCGAAGTTTCTCCAAACGCTAATCCCCCAGTTTGCAAAATTTCTAACTTCGGTAAGATGAAATATGAAATCCAAAAAAAAGCTTCAGATGCCAAAAAAAAACAAAAAGTTGTTGATGTTAAAGAAGTGAAGATGTCGATCAATATTGGCAAAGGTGATTATGATACTAAAATTCGTCATACCAAAGAATTTATTGAAAAAGGCAATAAAGTTAAAATCAGTATCAAGATGAAGGGCAGAGAAATTACTCATCGCGATATTGCCGAAAAAATGATGCAAAATATTTTAGAAGATACTGTTGGTTTTTCAAAACCAGAATTAAATCCTCGTCTTGAAGGTTCACAAATCGTTGTAGTTCTGATTAAAAAATAATTTAATTATATGCAAAATTTAGTTCATAAAATCCTAGAAGTCTCAAAAAAATCAAACTTAATAAATCAAGAACACCAAAGTTTTGAGCAATTTGTTAAAGATTTTTATTTTGAAACCAAATTATCAGATTTTGATAATTATTCTGTTGAACTTTTATTTAACATATCTCTCTCAGCTTATAAATTTTTGCAATCTAACAGAAAAGACGGTTTTAATATAAGAATTTATAACCCTCAAATTGCGGTTGATGGTTTTGAGTCCAAATTCACCATAATTGAAATAAACAATAACGATATGCCATTTTTGGTTGATTCAACAGTGGCCTTTCTTGATAAGCAAGGAATAACAATTAATAACATTATTCATCCTGTTTTAAATGTAGTTCGCGACAAAAATGGCAAATTTATTGAAATAAATAATCAAAAAAACTGTAACCTAGAATCATTTATTCAGCTTCATATTGATAAGATTATTAATAATTCTGAAATAAATCTATTACTCGAAAATCTTACAAAAGTTTTGGATACGCTAGGTTTGGTTGTAGATGATTTTCAAAAAATCAAAGACCTAGTCATAAAATCTCTTAGCCAAATTGATAATGCTTCAAAAATTGTTAAAGATCAAAAAGAATTATCTGAATCAAAAGATTTTTTAAATTGGATAAATGCTGGAAATTTTGTATTTTTGGGTGCTAAGGAATTTGATATTAAGTTACAAAATGGTCAATACTCTCTAGTTGAGGTTGAAGGCTCTGGTCGCGGGGTTTTTAAATCGAAATATAAAGACTATTTGCCAGAAGTGGTTAATTCCTCAAATCAAGAAGTCGGTGATTCGGTTTTAAATCCATTTGTAATTGAAGTAATAAAATCTCGTTATCGTTCTAAAATACATCGTTCAACAAATGCTGAAAGAATTCGCGTTCAAAAAATTTCTAAAGACGGAAAGATTATTGGAGAATTTAGGTTTATAGGTTTATTTACCTCTTCTGCATATATTTCAAGCGTTTTTTCAATACCTTTACTCCGAAACAAAGTATCCAAAGTAATAGTTGATTCAGGCTTTATTGAAGGAAGCCACAATCACAAAGATCTTATCTCAACCCTTGAATCATATCCTCGCGATGAATTATTCCAAATTAGTGAAGCTGATTTGTTAAAAAATTCTACCGGAATTGTATCGATTTCTGGTCGTTCAATTGTTAAGTTTTTTGCTCGTAAAGATAAATTTGATAGGTTTGTAAGTTGTTTAATATACACCCCAAGATCTCGAAGCAATTCTCAGATGCGAGAAAAAATAAAAGCCTTTTTGTGTGAAATTTTTAATGGTGAGCCAGCTGATTCGTTTCTTCAAATTACTGAATCAAATTTAGTACGCTTTCATTTAATTATTAGAACAAACAACGGCATTCCCAATTTTGACGAATCTTTGATTGAAAAGGAGATTACCAAAATGACTAAAATTTGGAGCGATGAGTTGCTCGAATCAATTAAAAACAAATTTGATGATGAAAAAAGGATTACTCTTCATACCAGATACAAAAATTCGTTTTCGGTAAGTTACATTGATAGATTTGATCCTGAAATTGCGGTTCAAGATATCGAATTTATTGAAAAAAGTTTTGCACAAAACTCACCAGTTTTTAATTTATATAAAAATGCCAACCCAATTAAACCCGATCAAGATTCTGAATTTGTTGAGTTAAAAATATACTCACCTCACAAAGAGATAATTTTATCTTCAATTATGCCAATTCTTGAGAGCTTTGGTTTTAATGTTATCAAAGAACATACCTACGTAATATGTGCCGAAGAAGATCTTAAAAATCGTACCATTAAAAAATCTTGGATTCATTATTTTAGTCTTAATTTATCAAAAAATGGCGGTGATCTCACAAAAGACATCAAAATGAATTTTGAAACCACTATCGAATTAATTTGGAAAAATATTACTAAAATTGGCGCTTTAAATAAATTGGTTGTTGCTTGCAATTTGAGTTGGAAACAAATTTTTATGTTGCGTGGATATTCAAAATATTTGCATCAAACTGGTTTTAGATTTAATCAAGCTAGTATTGCAGATTGTTTTGTAAGAAATGCCGATTTATGTTCAATTTTAGTAGAATTATTTGAAACCAAATTTGACCCGCAACTCAATATCTCACTGGATCAAAGGCTTTCAAAAGTCGAAGCTATTTCTTCAAAAATTATTGACTCCCTTAATAAAATCAAAGATATCAGCGATGACGCCATAATCAGAAGATTTCTTGGTGCAATTACTGCCACTCTCAGAACTAACTATTATCAACATTCAACCAATAACCAATTCAAAGGCTACCTATCTTTCAAATTTGATTGCAAAAAGGTTCCAAATCTTCCTCTTCCATTGCCTTATGCAGAAATTTTTGTTTACTCACCTAAAGTTGAGGCTGTTCATCTCAGAGGCGGTAAAGTTGCGCGCGGTGGTTTAAGATGGTCTGATAGACAAGATGATTTTAGAACTGAAGTTCTTGGATTAATGAAAGCTCAAATGACCAAAAACGCAGTTATTGTTCCGGTTGGTTCAAAAGGTGGTTTTGTAATCAAGACTGATACTTCAAAAATGACCCGTGATGAATTACAAAAAGAGGGCATAGAATGCTATAAAACATTCTTGCGAGGTCTCTTAGACATTACCGATAATGTAGTTGATGGCAAAATTATTGCTCCTCAAAATGTAATTATGTTCGATAGTTCCGATCCATACTTGGTTGTTGCGGCGGACAAAGGAACCGCTACTTTTTCAGATATAGCCAATTCAATATCTCAAGAATATAATTTTTGGCTTGGAGATGCTTTTGCATCTGGTGGGTCGGTTGGTTATGATCATAAAAAAATGGGCATCACTGCCAAAGGCGCTTGGATTTCAGTTATGAGGCATTTTAGAGAGTTTGGAATCGATACGCAATCTCAAGATTTTACTTGCGTAGGGATTGGAGATTTGTCCGGCGACGTATTCGGAAATGGTATGCTTCTTTCGAAGCATACCAAATTGGTTGGTGCTTTTAATCACTTGCATATTTTTATTGATCCTAATCCGGATCCTCTTTCATCATTCAATGAGAGACAAAGAATGTTTAATTTGCCAAGATCAACTTGGACTGATTATAATTCATCAATTATTTCTAAGGGTGGTGGTATTTTTGAAAGGGGGGCAAAATCTATAAAAATTACACCTGAAATCCAAGAAATTTTTAAGATTGAGAGTGAAGAATTATCCCCAAACGAACTAATCCAAGCAATGCTTAAAGCTCCGGTAGATTTGCTTTGGAATGGTGGAATTGGAACTTACGTTAAATCTCAAGATGAATCTAATCAAGATGTCGGTGATAAAGCAAACGATATGCTCCGAATTAATGGCTCAGAATTGCGTTGTAAAGTTGTTGGCGAGGGTGGAAATTTAGGATTCACCCAAAAAGGCCGAATAGAATTTGCTAAAAATGGCGGTAGAATTAACACCGATGCCATGGATAACTCAGCTGGAGTTGACTGTTCTGATCATGAAGTAAACATAAAAATTGCTTTATTTTCGGCACTCAAAAGCAAAAAAATCAGCATAGAAGAGCGCAACAAAATGCTTGAATCTATGACTCCAGAAGTTTCAGAATTGGTTCTTAAAGACAATAAATTGCAAACCCAAGCAATTTCAATTGCTCAAAGTCTTGGTTTTTTAGCACTTAGTGAACAGTCACAATTTCTTGATAATCTTGAGAAGAGTGGATTTTTAAATCGTGCAATCGAGTTTCTTCCTTCGCGCAAAGAAATTGACAAATATCAGATTGAGCAAAAAGGTCTATCTCGCCCTCAGCTTTGTGTTATGATGGCATATTCTAAGATGGATATATATAACAAATTGTTGGCATCGGATTTAATCAAAGACAGATATTTTGAAAAGGATTTGTTGGCGTATTTTCCAACATTAATGCAAGAAAAATTATCTGATGAAATTCTTAGTCACCAATTGCGCAACGAAATTATAGCTACTCAAATTACTAATTTTGTGGTTAATAGAATTGGCATTACTTTCATTAATCAAATGTCTCAGGACAGCGGTTTTTCAGTTGTCGATGTGATTAGAAATTTTATAATTGCGTGCGATTCCTTCAGAATACGTGATGTCTGGCAGGATGTTGAAAATCTTGATGGAAAAATTCCACTTAACATTCAAATGCAAATGTTTTTGAGCGCCAACAAACTCATCGAAAGATCGGTTTTATGGCTTCTGAGAAATCAAGTTAAGGGCCCCTTATCTGAAATTGTTAACAAATTCAGATCAATCGCAGATCAAGTTAATCAATTCTTGCCTTCAGTTTTAGCTCAAGCTTCACGAGAATCGTTTGAAAGAAAAATTGAAAGATATTGCATCAATAAAGTCTCTCGAAAATTAGCCGAAAAAATTGCTTCAATGGATCCAGTTGCCTCAGCATTCGATATTTCTGAAATTGCTAGCTTAACTAAGCTTGATATCAAAAAAATCGCCGAAATTTATTTTGTAGTTGGAACAAGATATTCGCTTAAATGGCTTAGAAGCAGGCTTAATAAAATTAATCTTGCAAATCATTGGCAAAAATTATCGAGCAAAACTGTTATGGAAGATTTATATTCATATCAAATGAGATTAGCTAAGGCAATTGTTGAATATAATTCTTCAAATCATAAAGTTTCTGATAATTTAGTAGAAAATTTTGCTAAAAATTCAGCTTTCTTAACTGAAAGATTTGACAATTTTATTGCAGAATTGAAAAATGAACCAAATCCAGATTTGGCAATGTTTGTTGTTGCTCTTAATAGAATTAAACCCTTAGTTTAATCATATAAATGCGTTCGTGGCGGAATTGGTATACGCGTAACGTTGAGGTCGTTATGGGGTAAAACCCGTGGAAGTTCAAGTCTTCTCGAACGCACCATTTATATTTTTAGCTAATTCGAACTAAAATCGAAATTTTGATTCAATCACAGCACATAAATTACCTTCACTAAATAACAAATTTATTTTTTACATGAAGTTATTGGTTATTAAAGAAAATAATTCTTTTGAGAACAGAGTTGCAATTACGCCAGATGTTATTAGTAAATATTTAAAGCTCGGATTTGAAGTTTTGATTGAATCTGATGCTGGGCAAAAAGCTGGCTATTTCAATGCTGAATACCAAAAAAACGGTGCAAAAATTATTGAAAATATCGATGAAGTTTTGTTTGAAATTGATATTATTATAGCGGTTCAAAGAGCTGATTTTAACCACTCATTATTAAAAACTAATGCAGTCTTTATAGCTTTGCTAAATCCCTTTTTTCAAACAGATTTATTAAAAAAACTAGCAAATTTCGATATTAATGTTTTTGCACTCGAGTTAATTCCCCGAATTACTCGCGCTCAATCAATGGATATTTTATCTTCGCAAAGCAATTTGGCTGGTTACAGAGCAGTTATTGATGCTCTCTACGAAACCAACAAATGCGTGCCAATGATGATTACATCGGCGGGAACAATCTCGGCATCAAAATTTTTAATTATAGGAGCCGGAGTTGCTGGCCTCCAAGCAATAGCTACCGCTAAAAGAATGGGCGCAATCGTTAGTGCCTTTGATGTTCGAACCTCTGCAAAAGAACAGGTTCAGAGTTTGGGAGCTAAATTTATCGAGGTAAAAACTAACGAAAAAATTGATGGCGTATATGCTCAAGAAATGTCAGACGAATATAAACAAAAGCAACAACAATTACTTGAGGATACTATTTGCAATCAAGATGTTGTTATTACAACCGCTCTAATTCAAGGAAAAAAAGCGCCAATCTTAATTTCTGAAAAGATGGTTAATTCAATGAAGCCTAGTTCAATTATTATCGATCTTGCGTCACAAAATGGCGGTAATTGCGCTCTTACTAAACCAAATGAAGTTATTGATCACAATGGCGTAAAGATATTTGGGTTCACAAATTATCCCAGCCGAATTGCGCTGGAATCGAGTAAATTTTTTGCTAAAAATATATTAAATTTTGTTGAGCTTTTAATTGATAAAGATAAAAAATTAATCCAAGTTAATTATGATGATGATATCATCAAAGCTACCATAGTTTGTGCAAATAAAAAAATTACCAACGAAAATTTGTTAAAATAATATGTCTGAAATCGAAAATTCATCTCCAGTCCCTCATAAAACATCCAAAAAACAAAGGAACCATATGCCGATCAAACTTGATATACCTCATCCTGAGCTCTTGAAACCAAAAATTACAATATTTGGAGTTGGTGGAGCGGGTGGTAACGCTCTCAATAATATGATCCGTTCAAACCTTGAAGGTGTCGAATTTGTTGCGGCCAACACTGATTCGCAGGCTCTTACTCATTCACTTACTCAAAATAGAATTCAGCTTGGAGTTAAAACCACTAAAGGCCTTGGGGCAGGATCTTTTCCCGACAGGGGCAGAATTGCCGCCGAAGAAAATGTTGAAGAAATCGAGAGATATCTTGATGGTTGCAATATGGTGTTTATTGCTGCCGGAATGGGCGGTGGAACCGGCACCGGCGCTGCTCCAGTTATTGCTAAATTAGCCCGCGAACGAGAAATTTTAACAGTTGGCGTTGTTACCAAGCCATTTCATTTTGAAGGTAAATATCGTATGGAAACGGCTGAGTCAGGCATTGAAGAGCTCAAAAAATTTGTTGATACCTTGATTGTGATTCCAAATCAAAATTTATTTAGAATTGCCAATGAAAGTACCACTTTTGAATCAGCTTTTAAAATGGCTGATGATGTTTTATATGCTGGGGTTAGAGGCGTTACCGACTTAATTACAATGCCAGGATTAGTCAATCTTGATTTTGCCGATATCAGAACGATTATGACTAAAATGGGCAAAGCAATGATGGGAACCGGCGAAGCAACTGGCGAAAATCGCGCCATTCTTGCATGCGAAGCTGCGATTGCCAATCCGCTCCTTGATGATATTTCTATAAAAGGTGCTAAAGGTGTTTTGGTTAATATGACGGGCGGGCCAGATATGACTCTATTTGAAGCCGATATGGCGGTTAACGCTATTCGCAAAGAAGTTGATTCTAACGCCAATATCATTTTTGGCTCGGCTTTTGATGAAAATATGAAAGGTAAAATTAGAATTTCGGTTGTTGCTACCGGTATTGACAGTGAAGAGTTTCGCCGTGAAATTGCCAAATCTAAAGAATTACATGAGCCTTCAAGATTCAGAGCCGTAGTTCCTGAAGCTGTTCAACCGACCAACAAAAGTTTTTTTGACCCCGGGGTTTCTGCAAAGCCTTCCAACGAAGAAATTGAAGAAATTGACGACGAAAATTTCAAACCAAAAAGAAACTTCGCCAAAGAAAAAACTCGCACTGCTAACGAAACTCATCTTAATAAATCTAACGATGATGATTTTACTCATAATTTAAAAAACAACGATAGCCACGATTTTTTTGAAAATAAATCTCACTCCGATGATGCATTTTTTGAGACTGAAAATAATTTAGAATCAGAAAAAAATCATTCACATTCTTCCGACAAAAAATCAACAGAAAAAGCTGAAAAGAAATCTAAAAACAAAGCTGAAAAATCAAAAAAAGATAGTGGTTTTAGTTTATTTAGTTTTATGAACAAAGAAAAAGATAGCGTTGAGAACTCAACTCTAACAAGCTTTGAATCTCATAATAGTCACGAAAATAATCATTTTGATTCAAAGCATTCAAAAGTTATTAAAAACACCGATGATACTGAATCATCACCTGAGGTTGAAAAAAAGCGCAAACAATTTTTTGGTAATGGTACAGTTTTTGATGACGAAGAATATGACAATTCCAATCAAGAAAAATTTGACGACGATGATGTTGTCAATGTTCCAGCCTTTTTTCGTAGAAAAAAATAATCAACTTAATGGCACAAATTTATTTAATTTCTCCACCCGAAATTAATAACTTTGATGATTTTTGCCTTCAACTTCGTTTAGCCTTAAAAACTGGTCTTGTGCCTGTTTTTCAATTGCGACTAAAAAATCACTCTTACGATTCAATCAAAATCCTTTCCAAAGAAATCAAAAAAATTTGCGACGATAATAATTGCTTATTTTTATTAAATGATTTTTATGAAATTGCTCTGGAAGTTGGCGCATCGGGTGTTCATGTTGGAATTGATGATCAAAAAATTTCAAAAATTCGTGAACTTGCCCCAAAAAATTTTGTGATTGGAGCTAGCTGTTACGATTCACGGCATCTGGCCATGCAAGCAGGAGAGCAGGGGGCTAATTATATTTCTTTTGGGGCATTTTTTGAAACACAAACTAAACAACCCCGTGCCAAAGCTTCGCCAGAAATCATTAGTTGGGCCAACGAAATGTTAAACTTACCAATTGTTGCCATTGGCGGGATAAATGCTCAAAATTGTAAAATTTTAATTGAGAATGGCGTCGATTTTATTGCGGTAATTTCTTATATTTGGCAACATAAAGATGGTGTCGAAACCGCAATTCAGAATATTCATAAACAATCTTCACCAATAATTATTGCTTAAATTCTTGGCAACAACACTGAGGTCAACCCAAAATAATTGCGCGATTTTTTTTGAGTGAGTTAGATATTTTGCTTAATTTAACAATTTAATATTGGAAATGGTCTTAAGATCAACTTTTTCTAATTTTCTGAGCATAAAAGTATTTAAAAATTTTATTAGATTTTATACCATCAATACGGTTGAGGCTTTTTAGAGATTTTTAGCCAAAAATATGAAGTTAGAATTTTAATTTTTTTGTAATTTTAAAGATAGGATTTGGTATTAGATGCAATTTCTCTAAAGCTCTGTAGTGCTGATTCTAAATTTTCAATGATTTCTTGCGCCAACAATTCCGGTTCCGCTAAATCATCAAAATCAGTCAGCGATTTATCTTTGATCCAAGAAATATCTAAGCTGGTTTTGTCACGAGCAATTATCTCTTCGTAAGTGAATTTTCTAAAACGTCCTTCAGGGTTGGTTTCTTGATTAAAAGTTTCTTTGCGCTTACTTCTATTTTCTGGATTGTAGCAAGTGATGAAATCTTTTAGGTCGTCAAGTTTCAGAGGGTTTTTCTTTAGCGTATGGTGGATGTTTGTTCGATAATCGTAAACCCAAACTTCCTTAGTCCAGGCGTTTTTGTCAGCGGGTTTGTTGTCGAAAAAAATTACATTAGCTTTTACCCCTTGAGCATAAAATATTCCAGTCGGTAAACGCAAAATTGTGTGTAGATCAGTAGTTTCTAAAAGTTTTTTACGAACAGTTTCGCCAGCTCCACCTTCAAACAAAACATTATCAGGAACTACAACCGCAGCCATTCCTGTTGTTTTTAGCATCGTTCTAATATGCTGAACAAAGTTTAACTGCTTGTTGCTGGTAGTTGCGAAGAAATCTTGACGATTGTAAGTTAAATCATCTTTTTCTTGTTCACCTTCTTCATTAGTAAATGTCTGGCTACTTTTTTTACCAAAAGGAGGATTAGCTAAAACATAATCGTAAGTTGCAGGAGAGGCAGCAATTAAAGCATCTGCAGGAGAAATAAAGTTAGTGCTATCAATGTCGCCAATGTTGTGCAAAAACAAATTCATTAAAGCTAAACGCCTTGTTGACGCAACAATCTCATTTCCATAAAAAGTTTGAAGTTTCAGAAATTTATTTTGCTCTTTATCCAATTTATTGTTGGCAACTAGGTAATCA
>VGDJ01000004.1 GCA_016869775.1 Alphaproteobacteria bacterium | reverse complement strand
AACAAAGATGTTATCAATTATAATTTTTCAACTGACAAAGAAATTTTTTATCCTGATATTAATAGAGTAGATAATCAAAATTTTAAAATTTTTTTTTATGGAAGACCCAGCACTCCCAGAAGGTGTTTTGAGTTAGGAATAGAATCATTAAGATTAATATATGATAGATTTAAAGATATTGAAATAAATATCGCTGGTCTCAAGCTTGAAAAAGCTGACTTTGGTTTTAAATGTAATTTTTTAGGGAATTTAACATTAACTCAGACTGGCGAACTATACAGAAAATGTGATGCTGGAATTGCATTTTCTGGAACAAACTTATCATATCTTCCTGTTGAATTAATGGCTTCTGGATGCCCAGTTATTACTAACAAAGGTAAAAATTCAGAGTGGTATTGTAATAATAATAATTCAGTTATAGTTGATCCAACACCAAGTTCAGTTCTTAGTGGCTTTGAAAAATTATATTATGATAAAGATTACAGAAAAAGAATAATTCAAAATGGATTAAAAACTTCAAATCAAACAAGTTGGGAAAATGAAATGGAAAAAGTTTTAAAATTCATAAAAAAATTTATATAAAAAAATTTTAAACATACTATTTCGAAGAATTTGTTGAATTAAAATATAATTTTTTTTAAAAATTATAAGCCAAAAACATCTTCAAAATCTATACAGATATAAATTCCAAAATTATAACATCGGGAACCTCAAAAAATTTTTTCTAAATTTAAAATAAATATTAGTTTGAAAAATCTACTTATTACAGGTGACACAGGTTTTATTGGAACAAATTTATGTTTAAAATTGTTTTCAGGTTTTAAATCCGCTAACCATGAGAATTTTAAAATTTATGCTATCGATAATTTTTTTTCCAGCGAAACAGAAAATCTAAAAGTTATAAGAAACTTTCTTAATTTTAACAAAATTTCTGAAAAAAATTTTGTATTCTATAATCACGATATTTGCTATCCGCTCGATTATTTGCCACTTGATAAGATCGATTTGATCTACAACCTAGCATGTACAGCTTCACCTCGACGCTATCAACAAGATCCAATTTTTACCTTCAAAACTTCGGTATGGGGTGTTGATAATTTAACACAATTAGCTCTTAGGCACCAAGCAAAATTAATTCACACTTCAACAAGCGAAGTCTATGGCGATGCATTAATTCACCCGCAGAATGAAAACTACTTTGGCAATGTTAACACTGTTGGGGCACGCTCTTGATATGATGAAGGCAAAAGAGCTTCAGAAACTTTAATTTATGGCTATATTAAAACTCGCAATCTAAATGCCAAAATTGTTCGCATATTCAATACATTCGGACCTTATATGGATAAAAACGATGGCAGAGTTGTAAGCAATTTCATTAATCAAGCTCTTAACAATAAAAACATTACTATTTACGGCACTGGCAAGCAAACCAGAAGCTTTTGCTATATTGATGATTTATTGAATATTTTAGTAACAATAGCTAATGCCCAAGATGATTTTTATGGACCAATTAATATTGGCAATCCCAATGAATTTAGTGTCGAAAAAATTGCTAAAATTATTATTGAGCTAACTAAATCAAGCAGTCAAATAGTCAACTGCCCCCTACCTCAAGATGATCCAAAGCAACGTCAACCCGATATAAATCTTGCTCAAAATAAGTATAAATTTAAACCACAAATTCCTCTTGAAGATGGTCTTAAAAAAACCATTGAATACTTTGTTCAAAAGCAATAATTTGCTTGGTTAAAAGCACTTAAAATCAATATATCAAATCAATCAAAATCTCTTAATGAAAGTTTCAATTATTGGTACCGGCTATGTTGGTCTTACAACCGCTTTGTGTTTTGCAGATTCTGGTCATCAAGTCTTGTGCATCGACAAAGATTTATCAAAAATAAACTCGCTAAAAAACAATATTCCCACTATCTACGAAGAAAGACTTTCAGAACTCTTAAAACGAAATATATCCAGCAAAAATATTCAATTTTCTTGCGATTTAGAGAGTGGAATAAAGCATGGTCAAATAATTATTTTAGCAGTTGGAACTCCTCAAAATGATCAAACGGGCGAAGCTGATTTATCGTATATTTATTCCGCTTCAATTGAATCAGCTAAGTTTGTAAAAGAATATAAAATTTTTATCACCAAATCGACCGTTCCAGTTGGCACTAATTTTGAAATAAAAAAAATTATTGAATCAAATTCTGGTATTAAAATTGATGTCGTTTCTAACCCCGAATTCATGCGCGAAGGCTTTGCTATTAAAGATTTCATGGAACCAGATCGAATTGTTGTAGGAATTGAAAATGAAAATTCTCACAAAATTATGAGTGAACTATACTCTCCGTGGATCAAAAAGAATTATCCAATTTTATTTACCGATATTTTAACTGCGGAACTTATCAAATATGCGTCGAATGCATTTTTGATGACTAAAGTAGCTTTTATCAATGAAATTGAAAGCTTGGCTAACAAAATTGGCGCTAACATCAAAGATTTAACATACGGTATGGGGCTTGATAACAGAATTGGTAAAGCTTTTTTAAACCCGGGGCCCGGAGTCGGAGGATCATGTTTTCCAAAGGATTCAATGGCATTAAAATTTATTGCCGAAAAAAATCATGAGAATCTATCAATTCTCAATCAAGTGATCGAATCAAATTTTTTGCGTTTCAAAAAAATGGCTCAAAAAATTAATGATAAAATTAAAAACGATTTACCCGACAAATCATCTAAAGAAATTGCAATTTTGGGCTTGGCATTCAAGGCTGGAACTGACGATGTTCGCATGAGCCCCGCCATTGAAATTATAAAATATTTGTTAGAAGATAATTTTAAAATTTATGCTTTCGACCCAGAGGCCATTGCTAATTCCAAAAAAATTTTGGGTGATAAAATTATATATTGCTCAACTCTTGAAGAATGTTTCAATAAATGCGCCAACATTGCTATTTTAACTGAGTGGCAAGAGTTTAAAAACATTGTTAATTTTGATAATTTCAAGGATAAAAACATTATCGATTTACGCTATATCTTATAAAATCTCTCTTAAAAAATGAACTCGGCAATTAAATTTCTCGACCTAAAAAAAATTAATTCATTATATCGACATGAATTTAATCAACAAATTCAATTAGCCATTGATTCAGGACATTATATTCTTGGTGATCAATGTGAAAAATTCGAACAAGAATTTGCCAAATTTTGCAACACAAAATATTCACTTGGTGTTGCAAATGGTCTTGACGCACTAATTCTAATTATTCGCGCCTACAAAGAATTAGGCGAGTTTTTTGATGGTGATGAAATTATTGTTCCAGCTAACACCTACATCGCTTCAATTCTTGCGGTTAGCGCCAACAATTTGGTTCCAATTTTAGTTGAACCAAATATCGATACATACAATATCAATCCCGACTTAATCGAATCAAAAATCACCAAAAAAACTAAGGCGATTTTGCCAGTTCATCTTTATGGAAGGTGCGCCGAGATGGAAAAAATCAACCAAATTGCTAGTAAATATAATCTAAAAGTAATCGAAGATTGCGCTCAAGCTCATGGCGCTATTGAATTTGAAAGCAACAAAAAAGTTGGCAATCTTGGTAATGCTGGTGCTTTTAGTTTTTACCCTGGCAAAAATTTGGGAGCCCTTGGTGACGGTGGCGCTATTACTACCAATGATGATAAATTATATCAGACCATTAAAGCTCTTAGAAATTATGGCTCTCATCAAAAATATCATAACTTGTTTAAAGGCTTCAATTCTCGTCTCGATGAACTTCAGGCCGGCATTTTACGAGTTAAATTAAAATATCTCGATCACGACAATTCTCAGCGACAAAATATCGCAAAATTATTTATCGAAAACATCAAAAATCCCAACATTATTTGCCCCAAGCCCTCTCAATCATTGACTTCACACGTTTGGCATTTATTCGTAATCCGTACCAAGAATCGCGATGAACTTCAAAAATTTTTACTAGAAAAATTTCAAATCCAAACCGTTATTCACTACCCGATTCCACCTCACAAACAACAAGCTTATGGTGAACTAAACTCTCTCAACTTGCCAATCACCGAGCAAATTCATCGCGAAGTTTTGAGTTTACCTCTTTATCCAACCCTTGAAAATCAAGAGATAGAACGAATAATCGAATCAATTAATCATTATCAATCGCATTAAAATATGGAAATTCTGTCAACTCCAATTGCTGGCCTCAAGGTTATTCAACTCAAAATTCATCACGATAATCGCGGTTTTTTTGTCGAGCGGTTTAACCAAAAAATTTTCCAAGAATTTGGGCTACCAATTTCATATTTTCAAGACAATCATTCGTACTCGTACCCCAATGTTATTCGTGGTTTGCACTACCAAAATAATCCTTCACAAGCAAAATTAGTTGGCTGTTTGCGTGGCAAAATTCTCGATGTCGCCGTTGATATTCGCCACCAATCGCCAACTTTTGGCAAATATTTTAGTATAGAATTGAGCGCTGAAAATGGAAAGTTGCTGTTTATTCCAGCTGGCTTTGCTCATGGCTTCAGCGTAATTGGCGATGAGTCGGCCGACGTTATGTATAAGGTTGATAATGCTTTTTCTAAAGAAGGAGACGGTGGAATTCGCTTCGATGATGCCAATTTAAATATCGACTGGAAAGTCAAGAACCCGATCGTTTCCGACAAAGATAAAAATTTACAATCCTTCAAAAATTATTCTCAAAAACCAATTTTTTAAATAATGAAAAATATTTTAGTTACGGGCGGTTGCGGTTTCATTGGAAGCTGTTTCGTCAAAAAACAAATCGCCAAAGGAAATTTCGTTTTGAACATCGATAAACTCACTTACGCCGGAAATCTTGAAAATGTTCAAGATGTGGCGTCGAGCCCCAATTATCGCTTCACCAAAGCCGACATCAACGAAAGTTCTCTGATTGGTAATTTGCTCCAATCTCACAAAATTGATTGGGTGGTAAATTTTGCAGCCGAAAGTCACGTCGATAATTCAATCTCTGGGCCTGAAATTTTTATCCAAACTAACATCAATGGCACATACTCTGTCTTGCAAGCATCGCTAAATTATTATAAAAGTTTGAGCGACGACAAAAAAAATAATTTTCGTTTTTTACATGTTTCAACCGATGAGGTTTTTGGATCTTTACACGAAAATGATCAACCATTTAATGAAAATAGTCGTTATCAACCAAATTCGCCCTACTCCGCTTCTAAAGCAAGTTCCGACCATTTAGTGCGTGCTTGGCACGAAACCTTCAAACTCCCAACCATCATCACTAATTGCTCCAACAATTTTGGACCATATCAACATCGCGAAAAACTTATTCCCACCATCATTCGCTCGTGCCTTGAAAACAAAGACATCCCGATCTATGGCAATGGAAAAAATATTCGCGACTGGATTTATGTTGGCGATCATTGCGATGGCATCGAATTGGCGCTAAATGCCGGCAAGGTCAACGAAACTTATTTATTTGGTGGCGAGAAAGAGCTTAGAAACATCGAAATCGCTCACAAAATTTGTGAAATTTTGGACAACATCAAACCCAAAAATTCGGGCGAGTCTTATAAATCGAAGATAAAATTCGTTCAAGACCGCGCTGGACACGATTTCCGCTACGCAATTAGCAACGAAAAATCTTTTAGAGAACTCGGCTTCAAACCATCAAAAACATTTGAGCAAAGACTTGAAGAAACGATAAAATTTTATATTGGTCAGAAATAGTTTAAAAAAATAATTATGCCTAAACTTTCGATTTTAATTCCCGTTTATTTTAATGAGTCAAATCTTCTTAAGACATACGATTTACTCAATAAAGATGTTCTATTTGAATTGGATTCCAGCGGTTTTGATTACGAAATTATTTTTGTTGATGACGGATCTGGCGATAATTCTTTTGAAATTTTACAACAGTTAAAAAGTAAAAATTCCAAAATTAAAATTGTTAAATTGTCGCGTAATTTTGGAACAAATAACGCAATTTTAGCAGGAATTTCAATTGCAAATGGCGACTGCTTAACAGTTATATCAGCTGATTTGCAAGATCCACCAAAAATTATTTTAGAACTTTTAGAAAAATGGCAAAAGGGTTTTAAAGTTTCTTTGGCTGTTAGAGAAAGTCGAAGCGATCCTCTTATTTCAAAAATTTTTTCTGCACTATTTTATAAAATTTTCCGCCTGCTAGCCCTCAAAAACATGCCAAAAAAGGGTTTCGATACATTTTTAATTGATCGAAAAGTTGTCGATTTTTTAAAAAATAATTTTGAAAAAAATATTTTTATCAATGGCCTAATTTTGTGGAGTGGCTACAAAACCGCCGAGATTTCTTATATTCGCCAAAAACGTCTCGACGGCAAATCAAGATGGACTTTTGCTAAAAAATTTAAATATTTTATCGATTGCATAATTGCCTTCTCCTACACCCCCATAAGGTTTGTCGCTATTGGCGGATTAATCATTTCACTTCTTAGTTTTTTATATTTTGGAATGATAGTTTTTAACTATTTTTTCTACAAGGTCGCAATCGCGGGCTGGTCATCAATCGTGTGTTTAATATTGCTATCCTTTGGCATTCAAATGATTTCGATTGGAATAATTGGCGAATATTTGTGGCGCACCCTCGACTCAACGCGCAACCGCCCAAATTTTGTGATTGATGAAATTATCGAATAATTTTGCCAACTATTTTCTATTTCGCAGAGTTTTTTTGATGTGATTTTTAGCTTGCGGAAAATCAAGCAAAACCAACAAAATCAACATCAAAGCCACCGCAATCAACGGTATATGAGAATATTTAGCATAAACAGAATCTTTTTGGTTTTTGTAAATATCGACATCGATCACGCCCCTTTCATTCAGCCCAATCTCATCCACAACCTCACCAAAATGATTGATATTGGCGCTAATGCCGGTCTGAGCTACCCTAATTAGAGGCCTCGCATATTCAATCGCGCGCATTCTTGCCATTTGTAAATGTTGGTATGGACCGCTCGAAACCCCAAACCACGCATCATTAGTCAAATTAATAAACAAATCAGGTATAGTAGAATTTTTGTCGATTATTTCTCGCGAAAAAATTATTTCATAACACAACAAAGGATTAAAAGAAAATTTTGGTAAATTTATTAATTTTTCTCCATCTCCCGAACTAAATCCAACTCCACCGCCAGTAATTTTATCGACTACATCGTCAATAAACAAAAAAGAAAAATATTGATGCAAAGGAACATATTCACCAAATGGCACCAAATGTTGTTTATCATAAAAAGCCTTAATGGCGTTTTTTTCAAATACAAATGCGCTATTCCATACTTTGTAACCATATTTATTGGTGTCGCGCGAAACCCTAATTGCTCCGCTTAATAAAAAACCTTGGGGCGGAATGGCGTTATTTATGGATTGTAAAATTGATAAATTATTTTGATCGATAACAAAAGGGATTGAAGTTTCTGACCAAATTACCGCGTCAATGTTGTCAAGAGATTTGGATTTGGTTAATTCTATATGCGTTTTAAGATTTTGATATTTTTCCTTTTCGAGCCATTTATCTTTTTGCAAGATGTTCGTTTGGACTAGTCGAAATTTAGCAAGTTGCGGTAAATTATTTTTGTATTCGCGATTTATATTTGTGTGGCCAAAAAAATAATTAGCAAAAAAAACTACAATTAAAATAGATGCAAAAGAGTAGTTTTTCCAATTTTGAGGTAAATTTTTTTTATATGATATAAAAAGGCACGGCGTTAATGAAATTAAACTTGCAAATAATGTTAAGCCATAAACTCCAACAAGGCTTGCGCTTTGCGCCATTTCTAGATTAAAGAGCCAAATGTAACCTAACAAATTCCAAGAAAATCCGGTAAATAAATTAGAACGGACAATGTCAAAAATTAAAAAACCAAAACTAAAAATAATAATTTTTTTATAAGTAAAACTTATCGAAAAACGAATTATTAATAATTTATATAAATAGATTATGAAGGCGAAATAAAATGCCATCAAAGCTGGAATCAAAGTTATAGCAAAAGGAATTAGCCAAGCATATTTGGCAATATCAATTAATAGCGAATTGCAAATCCAATAAATTCCACAAACAAAAAAACCAAAACAATAAAAAAAACTTCGTATAAAAACCTGTTTTAAATCAGATAATTTATCGATTATCAAAAAAAAAGCTGACAAAGAAATGATTGCAAATAAAAAGCAATTGAATGGCGCAAAAGCAAGATCAAGAAGCGCTCCTAAACAAAAAACTAAAAAATTTTTCAAGCTATTTGAACGATTTGAATGAGTTAATTTTATTATCAAATTTTTAATTTTTACGAACATAAACCTCAATATCAGAAATTATTTTATTGAATTCACCGTTGAGGTGATATTTGTCATTTTTATGAATTAATTTATTAAATATTTTATCGTAAAAATCGGGATCAAGCTGATATTTTTGAACGATTATTAATCGGTTTTCAAACTGATAGTTTTTAAGAAAATAAGATTTTATTTCTTTATCAAAAAACAGATATTCCAGATATCCAATTATGCATTTTTTAGTTGATATATCATTAATTCGCTTTGTATCGATAAAAATAAGTTTTGTGCTGTTGTTAGTTAAATTCTTTTTTAAATCACGCAAAATATAATCAAAAACAAAATTGGATTGCTCATTATTTATGGCAAACATCATTCGATTGTGCGCGAGATTTGAATTAACGTTATAAACCGAAATAACCGCAGGTGAATCTTTTTTAAAATATGTTGCAAAAGGATGGGCCAATTGATGAATATCATAAAAATTAAGTTCATGATCATTAGTTTTTGGAGCATAAATTTTATGATAAAAGGCTTTAAAATCATTAATTTGGCGAGCATTATTTTTATATCCGTCTTGCGCCATCATATTCCGAAAATTATCACTATAATTATGTATAGAAACAAAGATTGATGCCATAATCATAAAAATTGAAAATCTTGACATTTGATTTTGAATTTTAGGCTGAAACTTTTTTTCAAAAATAAAGAAAAAAGTAAAATAACATGCCAAGGAAATAAAATTTGAAAGCCATAAATCTTTAAAAGGCGAAAGAAGAGTAGCAAATAGAGCAACTAAATATGCTGAAATATAAAATATGATTTTTTGCCGTGAAAAAAGTTTTCTTTTTTGAACTTTATCAAGTTTTTTATAAACCGTTACAATACCATAAATAATCATTACCCACCATACATTAAAAACTCCGCTTATACTAAATATCGAAAACCTTAAAAAATCATTCTCAGCTAGAGGAACTATAAGTAAGAATCCTAAAAAAAATAAATTTTGTGAAAAATTAAAAAAGTTATGACGAAAAATTATGATTAAAATTCTAAACAACAAAGGGGTGTTGATAGCACAAAATAGAGAATATTGGTCATTAGTAAAAATTTTTTCGAATAAGGCAACCGCACTCGAGCCAATAAAAATGTATAGCAATTTTTTATCAATTTCTTGCATTTTAAATCGCGCGTAAATCAAAAATATCGAAAAATAAGGAAAAATCATAAAAGAAAAATTGCCGTAAAGATTTTCGATGAAACTTCTAAAGCTGGCGTAAATCTTAAAATAACTACTCCACATTGGAGCCACGTAACTAAAAAACTTTGGCGCAAATTTAAAAATTGCCAATATGTACAATAAATAAAGGGCTACAGCTATTAATTTATCTAAACCAAACATCATCACGAATGATCTATTTTTATAGCACAAATAGCTTTCGACAATCAAAAATAATAAGATGTAATGAGGCTTGAGTGAAGCAATTAAAGCCATAATAATGCCTTTTATTAACAAATCTTTTTTTGTAAACGATGAATAATTCTGAAGAGTGAGGGCTAGATATGGGTAAAATAAAATTAAAAAATAACTGGTTTTGGTTCCAAATTCAAAAACCAAAAAAGCATAGGGTCGCAAAAAAAAACCAATAAAAAATGAAATTATTAGTAAGTTGAAGAAAACTTTATCTTGATAATATTGAGTTTTTTTAAGGATTTTTGTTGACCAAAAAATTGACAAAATAGCCAAAATATTAACAACCCAATCCGCAATTATTATAGGACTAATATCGAGGGCTTGTGATATTTTATATTGTAAAGCATAGAACCACATTAAAAGTGGAAAATTAATTTCAAAAATATCGCGGTAATATTGCTTTTTGAGAGCCAATTTTTTTCCAACATCAAGATAAACAGAAGTATCAGGACCAATATCAGCAATGGATCTAATAAAAATATTTAAAACAAAAATTCCTGTGCAGACAATTGTAAGAAAATATTTATTTTCACAAAAAAGGTTGATTTTATTTTCTAATATAAGCTTCAAATTCATCTTTATAATTAGTTCTGTTTTTAGGAATTTCTATTTGTTTTACGATTTCAAATTCGGCATCACTTAAATATTCTTTGGTATATTTTGGCATAAAAGAATTCGATGAAATAATAGTTTTAGAGCTTGTTAAATATTTAAAATTTTCAATGAAAATTTTGTTTATTTCTGCGTCACGTAAAAAATATTCTAAAATTGTTATCGAGCACTGAAAATTATAATAATTTATTAATAATTTATTTTTAGGATTCCTTAATTGTTTCAATAAATCTTCTTTGGCAATTTCATAAAATCTTTTATCTATCGAATGAAAATATGGATCTCTTAAAACCGCTTTAATTACATCATATTGAAGAACTATAGAGTTACTTGAGATTTGAGCGTAATTTCGAAAAGGATATGATTCAGAAATCTCTAAATTTAATGTTATAATATTTTGATTTTCTAGGAGATGGTTTTTTTTAATCAACATCAATTGACGATTCATTTGATTGGGAGATTTTAAAACAAAACTTATTTGATTATTTTTAGTATTTGAAAATAAAACCGTCTTAACAAATTTACTTATAAAACCAAGAGTTACATAACAGACAAAAATAACTGTAAAATATTTAATTTTTTGAGAATTTTTTTTAAAAATATCTTTCTTAAAAACTAATAAAAAAAATAATATTATTAAGAAAAATATTGATGTTAATGATACAGAAATGATTTCAAAAAATTCGTCGGTTAAAAATAAAAAAATTGCTAACGAAATTAAGATAAACCAATTTTTGGTTATAGAAATTTGCTGTTGCTGAGTGAACTCATAAAACCCAATCAGAACAACAAAAACATAAAGCGCATAAAAAGATACCCGCTGATCTAAGTAAAAACTCTCAAAAAAAGATAAAACTAGCGCCGAAATTGATAAAATTAAAATTTTTTTAAAATATTCAGATTTTTTTAGAACCAATAAGTAGAAATATATCAATACAAAATACATCGCAAATTCATTTCTAAAATACACATATTTAAAAAAAATATTTCGGTTATTATAATTGTAGCGGTAATGGTTATAAATTTTTACAAAATATGTAAAATTTTCTAAAAAATGATGAAAAAAAACCCACAACACCAAGCCATACAAAAACAAAAAAATTACAAAAATATAATTATGCAAAACAAAAAATGTTGTGATTTTTTTGGTTTTCCAAAATCTATATATTTCAAAACCAGCAATTAAGATTATATTTGTTGGTTTAAGGCTTACAATTATTGCCATCAATATTCCGACTAGGATTTTTTGAGTATTATTTAGTTTTTCAATTCCAACAATTTGATAACAAAAATACGGATAAATAACCGCTAAAAGAAATGAAGTTTTAGTTAAATATTCATTAAAAATTAAGGTATTTACGCGCAAAAAAAATCCACAACTAAGCGCTATAATTAATAAATTAAAAATAAGCTGTTGGGGAATTTGTTTAGAATTTTTTAAAATTTTATAGCACCAAAATATCACGCCAATCCCAATTAAATTAATGTAGTAATCGGCAATAATAATTGGGGTTATTTTAAAGAAATTAGCAATTAATATTGGCGGAAATAATAAGATAAAAGTCAGCGGAAAATTATATTCAATAAAATCATGATTAAATTTTTTACCCTCTAAAATTTTTTGAGCAATTTCAAGAGCAATACCAGAATCAACACCAATATCAACGCTTGAGCGTATATATAAACTTATTAAAATAATTGCTAAAGATCCAAATAATGCGAAACTTTGTGATTTAAAAAAATAACAAATAAAACTTGAGGCCTTATTAAATTTTTGGAGTAAAAATTTTTCAAATTTTAAACCAAAAATAAGTCTTTTTTCTTCAATTAGAGTTTTGATTTCCAATAAATCGAACCTGAATTTCATTAAATTTAAGATTGATTGTTAAGCAAAATTAGCTAAAAAAGCCTCATCTTATTTTCTAACTTTAAACATTCAATTATAATGACAAAAACAATCACGGTTGCCTTCGGAGACGGCATTGGTCCTGAGATTATGGATAGTACATTAGAAATCCTTAATGCCTCGGGCGTTAAGTTAAAATTCAATACTATCGAGGTAGGTAAAAAAATTTATGAAAAAGGTTTCAATTCTGGCCTTATGCCATCAGCATGGGAAAGTCTAAACGAAACCAAAACCATTCTCAAGGCACCAATTACAACTCCTCAGGGCGGGGGCTATAAAAGCCTCAACGTAACTCTTCGCAAAAAATTAGGTCTTTTTGCCAATGTTAGACCCGTATCATCTTTTTATCCCTTTGTGACTTGCAACTTTCCTAAAATGGATGTGGTTATTATTCGTGAGAATGAAGAAGATCTATACGCTGGAATTGAATATCGTCAAACCGAACAAACCTATGAATGTTTGAAATTGGTTACTAAAAACGGTTGTGAAAAAATTATTCGATATGCTTTTGAATATGCGGTGGCAAATTCGCGAAAAAAAGTAACTTGTTTTTCAAAAGACAATATCATGAAAATGACCGACGGTTTATTTCATAAAACTTTTGATGAAATTGCTAAAGAATATCCGCAAATCCAAACTGACCATTACATAATTGATATTGGATGCGCCAGACTCGCTTCTAAACCAGAAATATTTGACGTAATTGTTACCATGAATTTATACGGCGATATTATCTCCGATATTGTGGCCGAAATTTCAGGTTCAGTTGGTTTAGCTGGTTCAGCAAATATTGGCTCAAAATTTGCTATGTTTGAAGCAATTCATGGATCAGCTCCAGATATAGCAAATCAAGATATTGCTAACCCAACTGGCCTGATTCAAGCTTCTGTAATGATGCTAAATCACCTCAACGAAAGTAACTATGCTAACCTCATTCGCAATGCGCTATACAAAACCATTGAAGATGGTATTCACACTAACGATATTTTTAACGAAAAAACCAGCTCTAGAAAAGTTGGCACAAAAGACTTTACCAAATTTGTTATCAAAAATCTTGGTAAATCACCTGAAAAACTTGCTATAGCTAATTATAAAAATAGTGACAATAAAACTAAAATTATCACCAACAACAATTCAACACTTAATATCTCAGAGTCTCAAAAGCAAAAATCGACCAATAAAAAACTTATTGGCTTTGATTTATATATCGATTGGAACAAAAGCTTTGATGAACTTTTAAATATTTTAAAATCATTGGAAAGTGAAAAATTTGAACTCAAAATGATTAGCACCAAAGGACTTCTTCTATTCCCATTAATCGATAAAAACAATATGCCAGAATACAATGGCGACCTTACTTCTCTAAGGTTTGTTGGCAAGGGTATCTGTGGCAAAACAAGTAGTGAAATCATTAATCCCAACATCCCAATATCAAATTTTGATATTGTTGAATTTATGACCTACTTAGCTTCAAATTCTCAAAACGATATCGATTTTGTAAAATATGAAGGTCTTTATTTATTTAACGACAAAGTTGCCTTTACCTCTGGACAAGGCGAATAATCTAAACAAACATGGAATTTTCACTTAATATCGATAAATTTTTAGAGAGCATTACCAAAACATTGACCAGCGCAAGCCTTTATTGGCAATCGCTCTCTATAATTTTGTGCTTTGTCTTTGCTTATTTTTTTTATAGCACAATTCGCAACAGCATAATCATAAAAATCCTTAACTCCCCCAACAATTCCCGTGAGTTTAATAATGTTTTTAAAAAATATTTTTTACCTCTACTTTTCCCAGTTATCTCATTATTTTTTTTAATTTTAGGATATTTTATTTATCAGCAGTTTTATAAAGAAACCATTGTCATATCAACCACCATAAAACTCATCGCACTGTTCTTATTTCTACGCATGGTTCGAATCACTTCTAACAGCACCTTCATTACAAATGCCTCGGGGGTTTTTTTAGTACCAGCTTTAATTTTGCATATTTTTGGAGCCCTAGAACCTACAATTTCTTATCTCGATGAATTATATTTTAAAATTGGTAAAATTAAAATTTCACTTTATTTAATCATCAAGGCCATAATTGTTTTATTAACAGTATTTTGGCTATCTGGTTTAATAAGTCGTAAAAGCAAATCATATTTTGAAAATAACAAAAACATCAAATCAAGCACCAAGGGCATAATCAGCAAATTCATAGATATAATAATCTACAGCGTAGTTTTTATAATAATTCTTAAAACTTTTGGTGTTGATCTAACCGCTTTAGCTGTGATTGGAGGCGCTATCGGTGTGGGAATTGGATTTGGATTACAAAAAATTGCCTCGAATTTTATTAGTGGCATAATTTTACTTTTTGAAAAATCAGTTGAAGTTGGCGATATCATTGAACTCGATAATGGTAGCATTTATGGAACAATTAAGCATTTTGGTGGAAGATATACCCTAGTTGAGGCTATGGACGGCAAAGAAATTATGATTCCAAATGAAGAATTTATTATCGGCAAAGTAACAAATTGGACATACTCTAATAATCGGGCTCGCATCGAAATAAAAATTGGCGTTGCGTATGATAGCGATTTAAAAAAAGCCAAGGAATTAATGCTTCAATGCGCCCTTGAACACAAAAAATGCATAAAATATCCCGAACCGGAATGCTATGTTAGTAATCTTAACGAATATGACATAACAATGATTTTATATTTTTGGATTAATGATATTGTCGAGGGCAGAATGGGTGCCAAAAGCGATGTTATGGTAAATATTTTTGATAAATTTAAAGAGAACAATATAAAAATTCCTTTGCCACAACGTGAATTAAAAATTATCGAAGAAATTGTTAAACCAAAAAAAAATATCGAAAATACCAAAAATCCTAAAGACAAGCTTCAAAATGCAATCAAAAACAATCGTGACTTAACATTCGATCTTTAGCAAAATTTTATCGATCAATTTTTATGATTTTATTTGTAAATATTGTTCAAAAAATTTTGAAGATCACCTTCCAACAATATGTTAATGTTGTTAGAAATCTTTAAGTTCAAAGCCTGAATAAACCCAAGTTCATCGCTTGTAAATTTTGACAAAACATAATCAGAAATATCATATCTGGTATCTTGAGGCCTTCCAATTCCAAGCCGAAGCCTTCCATATTCGATACCAATTTTTTCATCGATTGATTTTAAGCCATTGTGACCGCCATTTCCTCCGCCGATCTTAAATTTAACTTTACCAAAAATTAGATCCAAATCATCGTGAAAAACAATTAAATTTTTTGATGAAATTTTATAGAAATTTATAATATCAATTACCGCTTCCCCAGATAAGTTCATGTATGTTTGAGGCTTAATTGCAATAACTTTTTTTTGATTGATTTGGCCAGTATAAAAATCACTATTAAATTTTTTACCTTGATAGACAAATTTGTATGTTGAAATAATATTATCAATTAGTAAAAATCCGTAATTATGGCGGGTATTTTCATATTCTCTACCCCAATTTCCAAGACCAACCAGCAAATTCATGTTTGAATTAAATTTTAATTTAATATTTTTTTTATAATGAATGATAATTTTTTAAAAACATTAACAATTTTGCTTTGTGTTTTTATGTTATCTTGTGCAAATAAAAAACGTCCTTATCTAATTTCTGATTTTCCCGATATTAATTCACTTGAAGAAGTTGATCATCAATCTTGTGTCAAACTAAAACTCAACTTTGATAAAAATAATAATATTGACAGCAAATTATATTGGCATTGTCGTTTATCATTTTCTAAATTTCATCTCGAAGTTTATCCAGTCTTGCCACGCCAAATAGAATTCAACCAAAAAATTTCTGACTTAGTTACGCAAATTTCTTTAATTATTTCAAAAAATCAGGACAGTAATATTGCCAAAGAAATAAATAAACTTGAAGAAAGTGATCATAAAAAATGCCTTAGATTAGGCTACGATAATCAATCTAAGGACCAAATTAAGGTTGAAGAATATTATCAATGTCGCAAAAATTTAATTGAGCTTAACTTTACCGAGCCACCTTTTAGTAATAACCAATATCAAAAATATCATAACAAATCATATGATATTGCTTTTGTAATTGATAAAAGAATTAAAAAATCTTTTGACGATAATCAGAAAAAACTTGCCGAAGACCCAGAATGTTCAAACTTCAAGCCCTCAAGCGATGATTTTAATAAATGTTTAGATAGTCTTATAAATTTTCAAAAATGTTTAAGCGATTCAAATAAAAAAGTTAAAGAAACTGAAGCAAAAGAAAAAATTATTTGTCAAAAACAAGCTTATATTAGATTTAGCGACGAGATGATAAAGGATGACGATAGAATCGATAATAAAATTAAAAATCGCAACCTGAATTCAGATCGTGATAACAGAAATAATTTTGAATCAATAGGAATTAATGAAGATGATTTTTTAGGTAAAGCTGAAAAAGAAAAGGTTGTTCAAGAAAATATGAATAAAATTTCAAAAATTGACAACTCAACACGGGGAATTTATTTTAAACAAGAAATATCTAAGCTTAGAAAAAATTTTATAATAAGTTGCATGAGCTCGGTTAATATAAGGAACGAAATTGATAAAACCAATTATGCAAAGAACTGTGAAAAGCTTAAATATATTGAAGCCAATAATTAAAAGCTAACCTACCCTAATTTCTTCTTAATAAAATCATGCACTCTTTCAAACTCTTGCTTAATATTATCGAGTGATTCTATTTTCTTATCCAAATTATCATCAGAAATTTTTTGTGCGACTTCAAGAGCTTTGGACAAAGAAAAAGCTCCAATTGAAGCGGAAGAACCTTTCATGGCGTGAGATGCCATGAACCATGAATTATTGTCATCAGATAAAATTGCTTTCTCAAGTTTAGAAATATTATACTTTGAACTATCAATAAAAATATTAAAAAGCTCTTTTTCAAACTCTTCATCATCACCAATTATTTTTTTTAAAAACTCGTAATCAATTGGCTGATTTTCAATAATATTGTTCATAATTTTTTATAAATAGATTTATTTAAAAAAAAATTAAATATTAATCTTAATCGAGTCTATAAAAAAATATATTTGCGGATAATTTAAAAATAACCGCTTCAAAAAGTGCTATTTTTGATTTGGAGCTTCTCGAGCATTTGATCCGTATCATCACGTAAAAGTTCGACCTTAACTTCAGTAGTGCCTTTATTTTTAAAACCTAAAAGATCGGCAGCTTTTTCGGAAACATCAATTACTCTATTTTTAGCAAATGGACCGCGATCATTAACTCGTAGAATTTGTGATTTACCATTTTGTAAATTGGTGACTCTGATCAATGATGGCAATGGTAATGTCGGGTGTGCGGCGGTTAAGTCTCCCATATTGTATACTTCGCCATTAGCAGTTTTTTTACCATGAAAATCTGAACCATACCACGAAGCTGTGCCTATTTCTTCAAAACTTTCATAATCTTGCGGAACATACGAAACTCCGAATGCTGTATATGGTTGACCAATTTTAAAATGACCAGAATAAACCCCTGACTCTAAAATATTATTTTTGTCAATAATTGGCTCATCAATTTCGGAGACCTCATATAATTCGTCAATATTTTCGGGATCCTCTAATTTTTTGAAGCTGGTTTCTTTTCGCAATGAATTTTCGGAATATTTATCAACTCTTTGGTCACGAATTTTATAATCTCGATAATTTTGATAATTATAACCCGCATAATCAGAAGCTACGAAATTTGAATCATTTTGTTTGGGCAAACCAGCTTGCATTGATTCTGAAGGTCTAATTTTGCGAGCAATAACTCTTCCTGCATTTCGAAACTTTCCATCAAAATTCTTTGAATATCTTCTTTTGTTTTTTGTTGATGAATTATCGTAATCAAACGAGCAAGATGATAAAATTATTAGGATTATGATGGGGTATAAAAAATTAAACATTAATTTTTATCTTTAATAAACAAACTTTGAATTGCGGGCTTGTATCCTAAATTAACCATGTTTTTAAATGCAAACTCTTCCTGACCGGTGGCAAATAATTCTTTATTGGTGATTAAAAATATTCCATATCTTGCAATAAGATTGGCAATGATTTCTTTCCCTAAAAAACCCAAAAGTTTATAATGAGAGGTAAGAAATATTTTTTTTTCTAGAGTTAAATGCAAATCAAAACATAGCTTTTCAAAATCAGTTATGGAGCAAAAATGAATATTTGGAGTTTCGTACCACTGAAATGGTATGGTTTTGTTTACCGGCATTTTGCCTCGAAACATAATTTCAAAACGATTTTGAAAGTGAGCAAAATTTGGCAAAGAAACAATCGCATATTTTGCAATTCTAAGCATCTCAAATAGAATTTTTGGGGGATTGTGTGTAGCTTGAATAGTTTGACTCAGAACAGCATAATCGAAAGATTTGTCGGGATAAATCACTAAATCATTTTCGGCATTTCCATGAATAACGGACAAACCTTTAATTAAAGCTTTACTAACTTGAGTATGAGAAATTTCCATACCCCTTCCATCAATATTTTTTGTTTGTTTTAAAAAACTCAATAATTGCCCTTCTCCACAACCTATATCAAGAACTTTAGAGTTTGGTTTAATTAAATCGGCAATAATTTGTAGGTCGAAACGAATTTTTTGGGTATTTATATTTTGGCTATTTTGCATAGTTTATAAAGCAAAAATTAAAAAATTTTGGTCAAGCTAGTTTTTAAAATTTTATTTTTCAATTAATAAACCGCTAATTGTTTTTTCAAAAATATTATTTTTTAATAAAAACGAATCGTGACCTCCTGAACTCTCAATAACCACAGAACTCACATTAACATCGCAAGCCGAAAGTGAATGAGTTAGTTTTTTAGATTCGCTTGGCGGAAAAAGCCAGTCATCAGAGAAAGAAATAACGCAAACTTTACATGATTTATTTTTAGATAATTCAAAAAAAGCTTTTGATAAGTTACCTTCGAAATCGGTTTCCAAATCAAAATAATCGACTGCGCGAGTAATTATTAAATATGAATTTGGATCAAATCTCTCGACAAAACGATTACCTTGATAATGAAGATAATTTTCTACCTCAAAATCTCTCTTTGCACTAAATGAAAATCCCGATTTATTTTTTAAGTTTCGACCAAACTTGCTTTGAAGAGCATTTTCTGAAAGATAAGTTATATGAGCAGTCATTCTGGCAAGCGCCAGACCATTTTTTGGAAATTTTTTATACGATAGATAATAGCCATCACACCAATCTGGATCGGTCATGATAGCTTGCCTTCCAACTTCATGGAATGCAATATTTTGAGGAGAATGACGATATGAAGTTGACATTGGGATTAGAACATTAATTTTATGAGGAAACAAAACGCCCCACGCCAAAACTTGCATTCCACCCGTTGATCCTCCGATAACCGCATGCAATCTTTCAATTCCTAAGCTTTCAATTAAAAGATTTTGGGCTCTCACCATATCATAAATCGTTAAAAACGGAAAGGTTTGGGCAAAAGGTTTTTGAGTTTTGGGATCAATTGATTTTGGACCAAACGAACCCATGCAACCACCAATAATATTCGAACAAATTACAAAAAATTTGTCGGTATCAATTGGCTTTCCGCTTCCAACCATAAAATCCCACCAACCATCTTTTTGAACTACAGGATTCTTACTTGCAACATATTGATCACCGGTCAGAGCATGACAAATTAGTATGGCATTAGATTTTTTGGCATCAAGCTTTCCATATGTTTGATATGCAATAGGAAAATTATCAATTTCAATTCCAGAAGATAATTTTAATTTTGAATCTTTTGCAAAATAGTCAACTTCGCCAATTTCGAACTCATTATATAAAGGACCAAATCTTGACTTAACTTTCATTAATTTTTATAAATTAAATTAAAAAACTAATTTTAATTATTAAAAATCAATGGACGAAAATCAACACAATAAAGATCTCAATTACTACCGAAACCTCATAGATCAAATTGACATGAAAATTTTGGAACTTCTCAAAGATAGAATGAAAATTGTTCAAAATGTTGCTCAACTCAAAAAAAGCAATAACGAAAAATTTTTTATTCGCTCCGGGCGAGAAGCTGATATGATTAAAAATTTAGTGAAAATTAATGAAAATCATCTCCCAAAATCAATGATTATAAATATCTGGCGTAAAATCATCACTACCGCCAATATAAGTGAGCAAACTATCAAAATTGCCATTCACAACCCAAAAAATATTTCTGATTATACCCATCTTGTCAAAAATTATTATAATGATGAAGTACCCATTTTGAATTTTGATAGCGCTAATAGCATTGCCAGTGAATTAGAAAATAATAATTGTCAAATTGGCATCTTTGCTCTTCCAACAAATAATGATGATAATGACAAAAAAGAAGATACCAAAGAAAACTGGTGGATATCTTTGGCCAACAATCGTTCAAATATAAAAATTTTTGCTAAAATTCCATTTGCTGAACATCACGATAACGATAAAAACATTAATAAAATAAATTTAGTTGCAGTTGCAATTAAAGAAACTGAGCAGTCTTGCGATGATAATACTTTATTATCGATAGAAACTAACAGAGAAATAAGCAAGTTATCGGTAATAAATACATTAAAAGAATGTGGCTTCGAGGCAAAAATACTTAAATCCGTTCAAGTTTCTCAGTTTGAAGGAATAAGATTTCATCTTGCCGAAATTAATAACTTTATTAACGAAAATTCATTAAATCTTAAAAAACTCTCTCAATCTAAAATAAAACCATTTGTTAAAATTTTAGGTTATTATGCCAAGCCAATCATTATCTAAAAGATTTCTTGACTAAGATAATATTTTATAAAAAAATGTCGACTAAGGTATCTGGCTTTAACCTTTAATAAACGTTTTGTTTATTAAAAATTTGACGGCAACCAAGATTAATCTTGAATCCCTCAAATCCAATGGAAAATAAGGCAAATAATTAATAGCTAACAATGACTAAAAGATTTACCGCTAAGAAAAAACTTAGCAGAAAACTTGGTGGAAGCCTATGGGGCCAAGCCAACGACTCATTCGCTAAACGAAATTATCGCCCAGGGCAACATGGGGCAACTTCAAAAGGCCGTTCAAGCGATTATGGAGTTCAACTTCGCGCTAAACAAAGAATGAAATTTTACTACGGAAACATTTCTGAAAAACAATTTTATAACACCTTTAAATTAGCATCACGAATGAAAGGTGATGCAAGCGAAAACTTTATCGGTACACTTGAGAGCCGCCTTGATGCAGTTGTTTATAGAGCAAATTTTGTTCCGACAGTCTTTTCAGCTAGACAATTTGTTAATCACAAACATGTTTTAGTAAACGGAAAAGTTGTTAATATTCCATCATACAGACTTAAGGTTGGAGATATAGTTCAAGTTCGCGAAAAATCCCGTAAACTAAATATCTTAATAGATTCACTTCAAAAAATGGAGAGAGATGTTCCGTCTTATCTTCAATTAGATAAAGAAAATTTTTCAATAAAACTAATTGAAAAACCCACTTTCGCTGAAGTTCCATATGCTATAGAAATGGAACCACACCTCATTACAGAATTTTATTCTCGTTAATTTTATAATCCAAAAAGCCCAAACAAAAGAGTTTCATCAAAAACTACTTATTTGGGCTTTTCTCAATTGATATTTCTGATCTTATTTGTTATAAAACACTAAATTTCAAATAAAAATCTCTACTTAAAAAACACCTTATATTTTTTGCTCTTTGTCATCTAAATTTTTTGCATTTTCATCAATTTTATAATCAGCACTATAAATTTCATTTAATTGATCTTCTCCCTTGATTTGACTGGACAATGCATATCCATTATTTTTAAGAAACTTTGCCGAAATTTGTCTAAGTCTTTCTGGCCTCGTCAAATAAACCCACTCAACTTCAAGCAATCTAATTTGATCTTCAAAATCATTTATTTGCGTTCTACTTTGGGCTATATTTTCTTGAAGTTTTTCTACATTAAATTGAATAAAAAACATTACAAAAATACTCAAAATAACGGTAATTATTATTGAAAAATTTACAAAATAATATCGATTCATCGAATCCCAAATTTCTTTCATTTATAAATTATAATTTATGAGCGACTCTCATTTTAGCTGAGCGAGATCTCGGATTAATATCAATTTCAAACTGCGATGGACTCACAGCTGATTTGGTAATTATTTGAAAATTTCTTATTAAATTTTTATCAATTATTTCATCGGGCTGATATCTGGAATATGAGTTTTTTAAACCCGCCTGCTCTCTAAAAAAATCTTTAACGATTTTATCTTCAAGTGAATGAAAAGAGACCACCACGAGCCTTCCACCTTTTTTTAAAATTTTAAGAGTTGCGTTCAAAGCCAACTTCAATTCTTCTAACTCACGATTTACAAATATTCTGATAGCTTGAAAAGTTTTGGTTGCTGGATCGGTTTTGTGATAACCGCGATAAAATGAACGCACAATGTGAGCCAATTCAACGCAGGTGTTAATGGGCTTAATTTTTCTATCTAAAACAATTTTTTTAGCAATTTTTCGAGCTTTCGGCTCTTCACCATATTCAAAAATTATATTCGCTAATTCTTCTTCATCTTCATAATTTACCACTTCAAATGCGCTTAGTTTTTGGCTTTGATCCATTCGCATATCAAGCTTTTCTTGAGCATCAAACGAAAATCCTCTAATTTTTTCATCAAGCTGCATCGACGAAACTCCAATATCAAAAACTATTGCATCAACTTCTTGAATATTCTCTTGCTTTATAGCTTCGGCAATTTCTGAGAATTTTTGATTTTTAAAAATAAATCTGTTGCCAAATTTTTTATGCAAGTTTTCAGCAAATTTTTTAACTGAAATATCTCTATCAAATGCAATTAATTTACACTCGGCCTTCTCAAGCATTGCACTCGAATACCCCCCTGCGCCAAAAGTTGCATCAATATAAATTTCACCATCTTTTACGGCTAAGTTTTCAATAACTTCATTAAGCATTACTGGTTTATGAAATTGATGTTTGGTCATTTATTCAACCTCAATAAATTACGTTTCAATTTCGCCTCGCTCTTAGCTTTTTCCATATATTTAGAGAAACTTTCTGGCTCCCAAATTTCGAAGGTTGAAC
>VGDJ01000003.1 GCA_016869775.1 Alphaproteobacteria bacterium | reverse complement strand
CCAGTTTCAATTCTATCTCCAGAATAGTTTATATCTAGCTCTTCAGAGGCCAATGGATTGTCATCACTACCGACCTGCAATGACATTTTACCATTCTCAACAATCACTTTTACTGAACGATGTTTGTCGCTTGCTACTGTTGATACTCTATCAACGCAATCAAACAAATTTTTGCGGTTAATTAGAGCCAGATGTGAGTTATTTTTAGGTAAAACTTTTTCATAATCAGGGAATTCTCCATCAATCAGTTTTGATATGATCATAGATTTATCAGCGATAATTCGGATTTTAGAACGCGAAACCGCAACTTTTATTTTTTTAATTCCGTCAATTATTCTTCTGATTTCATTAACTGATTTTCTGGGGATAATAACTGAAAAAACTTGTTCGATTGGATTGTCCATGAAAGATAATGCCAATCTGTGTCCATCAGTAGCAACAGTTCTGATTTGATTAAGATTTTCTTTGCTATAACCCTGCAAGAATAAACCATTTAAGTAATAACGACTCTCATCATTTGAAATAGCAAAACGTGTTTTATCAATCATTTTACATATTTTAACCGCATCGATTTCGATTTCTTGATTCATTTCTCCTTCAGACAAAGCCGGAAATTCAGTGGCGTCAATGCATGGCAAATTATATTTTGATTTACCAGACTTGATTTGAAGATTGGTCTTGTTTTCAAGTTTAACCAAAATTGGACCTTCCGGAATTTTTCTAATAATATCAAAAAACATTTGCGCTGGAACGGTAGTTTGACCAGAGTTCTTCATATCGCACTCAAAAGATGAGGTAATTAAAATATCCATATCGGTTGCTGATAAAACTACTCTATCGTCAGCAACATCAATTTTGATGTTCTGCAAAACTGGAATGGTATTTTTCTTTTCAACCGCTCCGTTAGTATCGGAAATGGCTTTTAATATTATAGATTTTTGGACTTCGAATTGCATATTTTTTAATTAATAATTTTAGAAAAATTAAAATAATTTTATTTTATTAATAAAGTTATTTTGTAAAACTTTTTAAGCTTCCGATTAAGACTCGCTTACATTTGGAATAAAATGCGACGATGCGCTATTCGACGAATTTTCATCTTTTGTAATATTGGAATTTCTACGAATTTCTTTACCCGCCAACAAGTCTTTAATTTCATCACCGCTTAAAGTCTCGAACTCAAGAAGAGCTTTTGCAAGCTTTTCTAAGTCATGTTTTTTTTCGGTAAGAATTTTTTTAGCTTTTTTGTGAGCGTCATCAATTATTTTTTTTATTTCTGAATCAATCAATTTGCCGGTCTCTTCAGAATAATTTTTTGTTGAACCATAAACTTTTGATGAATCGTCGTCGGTATAATCAACAGTACCAACTTTTTCACTTAAGCCCCACTTGGTTACCATATTTCTTGCCATATGAGTCGCTTGCTCAATATCAGACATTGCTCCAGTAGTTACTTTTTCATGGCCAAAAATTATTTCTTCAGCAACCCTTCCACCCATTGCTACGACTAGATCATCATGTAATTTAGCACGCGATACAGAAAAACGATCATTTTCAGGAAGACGCATAACCAAACCCAACGCTCTTCCGCGAGGAATAATGGTGGCTTTATGAATTGGATCAGAATTTTCGCAATTTATAGCAGTAATTGCGTGACCCGACTCATGATAAGCCGTAAGCTCTTTTTCAGATTTTTGCATAACCATCGATTTTCTCTCGCTTCCCATCATAATTTTATCTTTAGCATCTTCGAGATTTTTCATCGTAACCATTTTTTGATTATTACGAGCAGCCATCAAAGCGCCCTCATTAACCAAATTTGCCAAATCGGCACCCGCAAAACCCGGAGTTCCACGTGCAATAATTTTAACATTTACATCCGAGGCCATTTGAATTTTTTTGAGATGAACCTCTAAAATTTGTTCTCGGCCCAAAATATCTGGATTGGGAACGGTTATTTGACGATCAAATCTTCCGGGGCGAAGCAAAGCTCTGTCCAAGACATCAGGACGATTAGTTGCCGCAATAATAACCACTCCTTCGTTTTCAGAAAAACCGTCCATTTCAACAAGCATTTGGTTTAAAGTTTGCTCTCTTTCATCATTACCTCCGCCAACTCCTGAACCTCTGTGGCGTCCGACCGCATCAATTTCATCAATAAAAACAATGCATGGCGCAGATTTTTTTGCTTGCTCAAACATATCTCTAACACGACTAGCGCCAACACCAACGAACATTTCGACAAAGTCCGAACCTGAAATTGAAAAAAACGGAACTCCCGCCTCACCCGCAATTGCTCGGGCTAATAGAGTTTTACCGGTTCCAGGTGAGCCAATTAACAAACATCCACGAGGAATTTTAGCTCCAACATCAGTATATTTTTTAGGATTTTTCAAAAAATCGACGATTTCGGTAAGCTCTTGCTTTGCTTCGTCAATCCCCGCTACATCAGCAAAAGTGACTTTATTTTTATTTTCTTGCAATAATTTAGCTCGCGATTTGCCAAAACCAAAAGCTCCTCCACTACCTTTACCAGTTGCACTTTTAGCAAAATATAGCCACAAACCGATCATAATTATGAATGGCAACCAACTAAAAAAACCCGCCATAATTTTTTCAGATTTACTAACTAGTGGCAAAGAATTGATTGCAACATTTTTTTCTTGAAGCTTTTCAACTAAATTTGGGTATTGCGGAAGATGAGTATTAAAGCGATTTCCATCTTTCATGATTCCTTCAAGATCGTTACCCTTAATATCAACCTGAACAACCTCACCTTCATTAACCTTTTTCATAAAGTCACTAAAATTGAGTCTATTGCCACCAATTCCATCAGAACCGGTGATAAAATTAGATATCGTCATTACGACAAAAAATATTAAAAGCCAGCTCAAAAAGTTTTTATTCATATGAAGAAAAAATTAGTAAATAAATTAAAAATTTTGTGATTTTTAAATTAGCTAAACACATTAAATCTTGGTCAACTTTAGCTAAAATATAAAGCCAAACTCTAAGGCTTTTTTAAAAAACTTCAAGGAAGAATATCGAGAAATCTTCGATATATAAATTGGTTATTGATTGAGTTTAATGGAGTATTTTTTGGAGAAATAATTTTCAATTTCTTTTTTGCGATCATTGTCAATTTTATCCTCGATGATAACTATTTCTGATAAATCAAACTCGGAATCAACCGAACTAAAACTAGCATGTCTACCGATTTTTAAAGGCAAAGAATCAAACTGACCAAGATTATCAACCCCAGAAGAAAGCAACTTACCATTCAAATAAAATTTTAGAGTTTGATTAAAATCACGCTCAAATTGAATTAAATATGGCATATTTTTGGCAACTATGTTTGAGAGATTATTGGTAGTTGAGTTCAGGGTTCCCGATTGATTGGTAAGCGTAAAATTTATTAAGTTTTGAGGACTGATATTTGCCGAAATTATTGGTCTACATAGGTTTACAGCTTCAGACTCAATAATAGTAACCGATCCATTTGTTTTAGTACAAATTCTATCAAAAATAAATGCATTGGAAGAATAATTTTTGAACTGCATAACCAAAAAAATATTCAAATTCGAGGCTCCTAATTTTATCGAATTCACAACCAAAAATTGTGAGCTATTTGAGGTGTTTTTAAATCGCAGAGTTGGTAAATGGTTAATTCCTTTTTCAATATAAAGCGGTCCAGAGCTAGAAAAACCTGAACTCGCTTCATAGTCGATTCGTGTATTATCAATTTTCTGTGAAGCTGAGGCATTATTTTTATCAACACTTTTTTGGTTGTTATCAAGCCATTGACTAATTGGTTGAGAATCTTTTCTTTGAGTACTTACCAAGCTTGAACTGAGAGTGGTTTCATACCACAATAAAATATTGCTAGTTCTGCCAAGAATTGAATTTTGAGTAAGAGATTGAGATCTTGAAATGATTGTTTCGCGATAAATATTAGTGCCTTGGTATATTCCGGTAACCAGAATTCCAAGAACAATAATCAGCAAAGAGACTTCAATCATTGTGTAGGCTCTAATCGAAGTATATTTATTGAGTTTTTTAATTTTATTTATCATGCAATTAAAACTTGTATAAATAATTCAAATTTGCTCCAAAAATTCCAGCGCCAAAACCATTTTCACTGATTACCGCTCTGCTAACATCAAGAGTTAGATTGTCGGTAAATTTATAGCCAATTGAAAATTGCAACTGTCTATCTGTTGATGATTTTGGTAAATCAAATGGCGTATTTGGTCTTTTAATATTTCTAATCATTAGAGATGCGCTGGCGGTCCAACTTGAATATTTTCCGATAGCCGCAAAAGTTGCATAATTTCCAACTCGCCCTTTTTCTCCAGAAAAATTATCGATTCTAACTATCTCAACAAAAGGAATTAGGGAGGTCTCCCGACCAATTTTATAAAGATATTCGGCACCTGCAACATAACCGGTTTCACGCTTTCTCCCTCTGGCATCAACCCCCATACTTCTGTATCCGAAGTTGTAAAATAAATTATCAATAGTTAAGAAATTTTCACCCTCAATTAAAACTGAATATGAAGAAAAGCTTCCGGTATTGGATGATAAGCCATTATTGCGCGACTCCCTTCCACGATCATTAATGGCACTTTTACTTAAATCGGTTGAATCAGTAAAAAAACTACTAAATGAAATTTGACTACCCTCTAGAAGGGCTGTTATGTTAGCTCCGAGCTTCTCACGCAAATTATAATCTTCGGCAAATTGTGAAGCAAAAACCCCAATTCGTTTTGATTTTCGGTGAGCAGATCCAAATGAAGGATCAAATTTACCGATTGTAAATTTCATATCCTCATTTTCGTAATACAATTTTAGCTCTTCAATTAACAATCCGGTTTCAGATAAAGCAAACCCTCTTTTATCACTCAAAAAAGTTCTGTAACGTTCTGGATTTTGCTTATCTCTTGTAGTGAGAGTTCCATTATCTTGAATGCGCCATTGAGTTTTTACCGACCAATTTTCATCAAAATGCAAACCAAAATTTGGTTCAATATAAATAAATCCGTTGGAATTTTTATTATTTTTTTTATTAGAACTAATTATGTGGTCAGCTTGAATTTGATAAAGAACACTTCCAGATAAAGTTGGTCTAAAATAATATCCGGACTCCTTACTTTTATCTTCAGCTTTAGCATTAATCGAAGTTAAAAATAATATAAAAAAAGTTAATATTTTGTGTGAGAATTTCATCTTTTTGAGTTATTTTTTTAAAATTATGGTGACCGTTGTTCCAAAGCCTTCTTTGCTTTCAATTATTAACTTGCCCGACAATAAATCAATAAAATGTTTAGTAAGATAAATTCCAATTCCAGTTCCAGCAACTGAGATAGAGTTACCAGCTCGAAAAAATTTTTTACCAATATTATATAAATCTTTTTCAGGGATACCGATACCACTATCTATGACCCGAACAGCAATACAATCATCCAATATTCTACCGATTATTTTCACATTTGAATTAGGATGAGAATATTTTATTGCGTTAGAAATTATGTTGGATAACGCATGATCAAGAAGCTTTTGGTCACAAACATAACTCTTTGGTAAATCATTAATTCGTGCATGAATTTGAATATTTTTTTGTTGCGCCAAATTATAATTTTTATCGATAATATCGTTAACCAAAGCACAAAAATCAAGCTCTTGCAAATCAACCTTGATCTTGCCATCGCTATTTTCCATTTTAGCTAAGTGAAGCGTGCTATTAATTAAACCATTCATTCGCTGAATACCTGATTTAATTTTTTCCAAATAGGCAAAAACTCCGTCTTGGGGATAGTTATTATTTTTTAATTTTCGCGCAATCAATTCGCGATTGCCATCAATAATTTGTAGAGGAGTCTTAAACTCATGAGAAACAAGAGCGACAAATTCATTTTGCATTTTGCGCATTTCTTGCTCTTGCTTAAGAGCATCTTTAAGTTGAAGGGTTTTTTCCATTAAAGAATGATTAGCAATCATAACTTTTTGAATTGAAGAAGAGCGATCAAGAGCAATCGAAAACTGCTCTGCAACAATTTCAATAAAATCAATTTCATCTTGAATCCAAGTGCGCTTTTCCGATTGATGAAGATATATTGCACCATTAACAATACCGTTAAAATTGGTGGTTATGGCAATTTGAGAGGAAATAGAATATTTTGTACATATGTCACGAATATTGCTAAAATTGTTATCATTAGCAATGTCATTGATGATAGAAATTGATGATTTCTTGTTTTTAACGCCGAATTTTTTATAGAAATTATTTTGAAAATTTATATATCGTTGAATGTTTTCAATACTTTCGTGACTAATTTTATCAGGAATTATTCTATCTGAGAAAATCGAAGAATATTCAATCACAAAATCAGTGCGATTCTTCTTAAAATCATGAATTATACATCGATCACATTTTAAATGTTCGCATAATATTTTAGCGATTGCTCGGGCTAAATTGTCAATTTTTTCATCGGAGATAATTAGATTAGCAATTTCGCGAAGTGTTCTTTCATTTCGCAGAGTTCTTTCCAAAACTCTCAACAAAGAAATATTGGCTCGAGATTTTAATTTTCTGTCCTCGTTCTGCGAGTTATTATCAACTTTGATAAAACTAAAAATTCCGTATTCACGAGTTGTATTTTCTGATTTAATTTGATGCGGGTGAAAACTAATATGAAGTTTAAAATTACCAAATTTAAAATGCTCAAAAGAACTTGAAACTAAAGCAACGCACTCGGTTTTATCTCGCACAGCTTTAATCAATCTTGAATATTCAATTTGATCTTCTGAAAAATTATCTAATTCAATATCGTCAAATAAAAAATCATAATTTTGCCCAATAACTCGCGTTTCATCGAGCATAAATAATTTATAAAATTCGCTATTGGCTTGAATTATTGATAAAAAATTTGGAACTTTTGAATTATAGGAGCATATTATGCTGGCTTCGAGCCTTGAATTTACCAGCAAAGATAGTTGACCAATATCATCGTCATTTTCATAAACAGAAAAATTTTCAAAATCCGATTCTACTAAACTTTTGGTCATTAGGTAGCGCTTTTGGCAAAAAAATTGTTATAAAATTTGATTATTAATTCTTTGAATTGCGAACAATTAGGTAAAAAAATTTGAATTAAAAATCTTTAAAACTCAAGCGTAAATTAAAATTATTTCTTAGTTTTCTTTGAGAATTTTCTTGGCTTTTTTGGATTCAGTTTCTTTTTTTCAATTGCCATTGCAATTACATCCACAGCCCTATTAAGACCTATTTCAAGGATATTATCTTCTTTGACCGAGGTAAATTTTTTATCATGCAACAAGTATGGGCCAAATGGACCAATATTAGCGATAATTTTTTGACCAGATTCTGGATGAATTCCGACTTCACGAGGTAATTGCAATAAATCTTGGGCCTGCTTTAAATCAATCGTCGCAGGATCAATATTTTTAGGAATCGAAACTCTCTTAGGTTTTTTCGCTTTAGGGGAGGTTTTTTTGGTTTTGCTTGATGATTTTCTGGGAGATTTTTTGGTATTTTTGGAGGAGACTTCTTCTGAAGCATCATCATCTTTTAAGAAATCAACATTATCAACTTCAAGATACGGTCCGTAGGGACCAATTTTAACAATAATATCTGCGCCAGATTTAGAATCTTTGCCTAAAATTCTGGGCTCAAATTGCGGTTTTATCTCACCATTTTCATCAAAACCAGAGTCGTCAGATTGACCAAAAATTTGCATGGTATGCTTGCAATCGGGATAATTAGAACAACCAATAAATGAACCAAATTTTCCGAGCCTAAGTCCAAGAGTACCAGTTTTACAAGTTGGGCAATTATTACGCAATTTACCATCTTCATCGCGACCAAAAACATGTTCACCGAATTTTTGATTTAAAACTTCAAGAACTTCTGGGAATGGCTTTTCCATCACATCGGCAATATTTTTATTAAAATCTTTCCAAAATTTTTGTAAAAAAACTTTCCAATCCATCGCTCCGTTGGAAACAACATCTAAATCATCTTCTAGATCAGCCGTATAATCATATTCAACATATTTCACAAAGAATTCTTTAAGAAATGTAACCACTATTCTTCCGCGCTCTTCAGGGATAAATCTTTTTTTATCAAGCTTGACGTAACCTCTATCTTGTAAAACCGAGATGATTGTAGCATAAGTCGAAGGTCGCCCAATTCCAAGCTCTTCCATTTTTTTTACTAAACTAGCCTCGGAATAGCGAGGCGGTGGCTCGGTAAAATGTTGCATTGGCGATACTTCAAGCAAATTTAATGACTGCTTTTCAGTAAGTTCTGGCAATGTAGTTTTGGATTCATCTTCATCCTCAGAATTATCGTCAAAATCTTCACGATAAACTTTATAAAAACCATCAAATTTTATTGTTGATCCAACCGCTCTAGCCTTTGCATATGATGGCTCCGAAGATATTTCGGCAATTACTTGATCAAATATTGCATCACTCATTTGTGAAGCCAACATTCTTTTCCATACCAAGTTGTATAGCGCAAACTGATCATTATCCAAGGAGTGACGAATTTTTTCCGGCTCAAGTTCAAAATCAGTTGGACGAATTGCTTCGTGAGCTTCTTGAGCGTTTTTAACTTTACTCTTAAAAACATTTGGGAACTCGGGTAAATATTTTTCTCCATATATTTTATTGATGGCATTTCTAACCAAGCCAATCGCCTCTGGGGCAACATCGATAGAATCGGTTCTCATGTATGTAATCAAGCCTTGCGAAGCGCCATTTATGTCAACCCCTTCGTACAATTTTTGAGCAATCATCATGGTTTTGCTGGCTGAAAAGCCTAACTTACGGGCCGACTCTTGTTGCAAAGATGAAGTTGTAAATGGTGGATAAGAACGCCTTTTGCTTTGTTTTTTAGTTATTGATAAAACTCGATAATTTTTAGATTCTAAATTTTGTTTTATTTTATTGGCTTCTTGAGAGTTGGTAACCGAGAATTTTTCGAGTTTTTTTCCATCAATTTCTGATACGGTAGCCAAAAATGGAATTTTTAAACTATTTTCAAGATTAAGCTTGATGTCCCAATATTCTTGGGTTTGAAATTTTTCAATTTCTTCTTCTCTATCACTAATGAGCCTTAATGCAACCGACTGAACTCTTCCAGCCGAACGGCTTCCGGGAAGTTTGCGCCACAAAACTGGCGATAATGTGAAGCCAACCAAATAATCAAGAGCTCTTCTAGCTTGTTGAGCGTTGACCAAATCCATGTTAATTTGGCGGGGCTTTTTAATGGCCTCGAGAACTGAGTTTTTTGTAATAGCATTAAAAACTACTCGCTCTACTTGAGTTGATGATTTGAGAGCTTTTTTACTTTTTAGAACTTCTAAGATATGCCAAGCAATTGATTCACCTTCACGATCAGGGTCGGGGGCAAGAATAATTTTTTGACAATCTTTGGCTTTATCAACAATATCTTTGACATGTTTGGTTGATTTTGCAGAAATTTGATAATTCATTGAAAAACCTTTGTCAGGTTCAACAGAACCATCTTTACTAGGAAGATCTCTTATATGGCCAAACGAGGCTAAAACTTGGTAATCTTTACCTAGATATTTGCCGATTGTTTTGGCTTTGGCGGGAGATTCAACAATTAAAAGATTTTTCATTATTTCAAATATTTCGTCTAACGATACGACCTTTGGTTAGGTCGTAAGTGGTCATTTCAACTTCGACTTTATCACCCTTCAATATGCGAATTTTATTTTTACGTATTTTTCCAGAAGCGTGGGCGATAATCACATGGCCATTTTCTAATTCAACTTTAAAAATAGTATTAGGCAAAACCTCTAATACCAATCCATTCATGGATAATAAATCTTCTTTGGGCATTTTAGTTTGTTTTTATTTATTGATTAAATTGATTTTTGGAAATTGAGGCGCAAGTCTTAACATTAAAATATTCAATTGCAAGCTTTTAAATTTTTTACAAGCAATAAAATAGCCTCTCCACTGACCTTTAAGTTGAAAAATATTATTCTTCTTTTATTGGCATTCTAATCCCAAGAAGATGGCAAATAGCCATGGTTAATTCGCTACGATTAAGAGTGTAAAAGTGAAAATCATTAACACCTTTATTATGAAGTATTCGACATAATTCGGTAGCAACAATTCCGGCAACTAAATTTCGAGTTTCACCATATTGATCTAAACCATTAAAAACATCTTCCATCCATTTAGGAATCTTTGCTCCGCACATCTTAGCAAAATGCTTTGCTTGTTTAACGTTTGTCACTGGCAAAATGCCAGGAACGATTGGGATTTCGATTTTATTTTTTCGGCATAAATCAACAAATTTTAGAAAAACCTCGGAATCAAAAAAGAATTGTGTAATGATACGAGTGGCCCCAGCTTCAACTTTACGCTTAAGATTATCTATATCATTTTGCATTGACTTTGCTTCGGGATGTTTTTCTGGATAACCAGCCACCGAAATCTCAAAATTGATATTTTCAGAAGATAATTTTTTTATACCCAAAACCAATTCACTCGCATATTTATAACCATTTGGATGCAATTGATAATTTGGACTTGAAGCAGGCATGTCGCCCCGAAGAGCAACAATATGCCTAACTCCAATCTGCCAATAATTGCGCAGAATTTTATCGATTTCTTCTTTTGAAGCACCGACGCAAGTTAAGTGCGAAGCTGGCTTTAGTTTGGTTTCATTAATTATTCGAGCAATTGTATGGTGGGTCCTTTCGCGAGTTGAACCGCCAGCTCCATAAGTTACTGAAACAAAATGGGGCTGAAGATGCTTAAGGTTAAAAATGGCATCCCATAATTTTAACTCCATTTCATCATTTTTTGGAGGAAAAAATTCAAAAGAAACATTTAATTTTCTTTGATTAAGAACAACTTCTTCAAGATTATTGGCAAATATTTTCATGAATTGGTAATCATCGATATTTTGAAAAATATACTAACTTGGAATTTAATTTTAAACATCGCAAACATATCAAACTCTTAATCCAAATAGCATTAATTATGATTTATATTTTTTTTGATTAGTCAATTGACAATTATCGATTGGGCGAATAAAATTTTCGGACTTTATTTAAAAAACTAGCTTATTTTTTAAACAATTTTTCTTTGAATTTCAATCATTCAAAACCTGTAAATTTTAGCCTAGTTTCGAATCTTAATTTTTTTGAATGGGTTTGTAGCTCAGTTGGTTAGAGTGCGCGCCTGATAAGTGCGAGGTCGGTGGTTCAAGTCCACCCAGACCCACCATTTAAGAATAGTTTTGATGAGTTTTTCAAACGCTTAGTCGCATTCAACCAATCTAGCTTATTTTAGTCACCAAATTGTTCGCGTATAATTCTCTCTTCAAGAGAGTGATTGGGGTCAAATAAAATCTTAAACTCCTTACTTAAATCTTCAAATATTTCTACCTCAATTACATTCCTAACTTCGCGCGAATCGGCAGTTGCGCTAACTGGACGATCGTTATAATCCAAAACTTTAAATTTTATTTTAGTATGAGATGGAAGCAACGCCCCATTCCATTTTCTGGGTCTAAATGGACTAATTGGAGTTAAGGCTAAAATTTTTGCCCCAAACGGGATAATTGGGCCCCCAGCTGAAAGATTGTAAGCGGTACTTCCGGCTGATGTTGCAACCAGAATTCCATCTGCAGCAAGACAAGATAATCGCTCTTTAGAATTTATTTCTATTTGAATTTTACTGGCCTGATTAGTTTGACGAAGAAGCGCAACTTCATTAATTGCAACATGTGTGTGCTTAATATTGTCAATGTCGGTTGCAACCATTTTAAGAGGATTAATTTTAGAAATGTGAGCATTATCAATTGCTTTAATCAAATCCCCATCTTGATATGAATTCATCAAAAAACCTACCGTTCCGCAATTAATTCCATAAATCGGCACAGGATAATTTTCAAAATCATGAAGAAGGTGAAGCATTAAGCCATCTCCACCAACAGCAATTATTAAATCATAATCTTCAATATTTTGATGCGACATGGTCAAATCTTGAAAATTATATTTTTGCACCAATAAATCTTTTTGCTTAAGAGCTAAATCATTATTTTTGGCACCAATTATACCGATGTTTTTAAACATTTTTAGATTTATATATTTCGTTTAATGCTATAGCGGTAGCAACCGATACATTCAGACTTTCGACCGCAATATTGGTATTAATTCGAACCAAAATATCGCAATTTTTTTTGACCAAACTTCTGATTCCATCCCCTTCTGAACCAACAACTAAAGCTATATTTTTATATTCTGCAATTTTTTTCTCATTCATTGAGCCCTCTCCAGCCAATCCAACGCACCAATAACCAATTTTTTTTAATTTATCTAAAAGATTGTTTAAATTACTTGCGACGAAGAGCTCAGCAAATTCAATATTTCCGGCAGAAGCTTTAATCATCGATGAAGATTCTTTTGCACAATTATGTGCGCAAAAAATAATTTTGTTAAAGTCAAAAGCTACGGCGCTTCTAATAATAGCCCCAACATTTTGCGGATCAGTAATTTGATCAAGTATTAAAATATTTGGAAGATCGTTTTTGTTATCGATATGGTTTAACTCTTCGAGTAACTCAAATTGGGTTTTTAAGTTTATTTTTGAAACCTTTATTGCAATACCCTGGTGAACAAAGTCTCGCGATAATGTCTGATTTAAAAAATTATTATCGACAATTTTAGTTATTTTAAAAAAATGCTCTAAAGAATTTTTTTTTATAAAATTATTAAAAGCCTCACGGTTATTTTCTGTGATTAAAATTTCGAATATCTGTCTTTGGTGATTTTTTAAAATCAAAAAACATGGATTTTTACCTCCAACCCAGAGCCAGTTCAACTCACCATCACCATCACGATGGCGAGAGGACTTGATTGTCTTAAAGCTTTTGTTGCTTGATTTCATCATTTTTTTTGTTGAGCTGAGCGTCAGACTCAGATGATTCGGTTGAAGAATCTAGTGAAGAAGATTTACTATCTGATGATTTCTCAATATTTCCGTTGCCAGAATTTTCTTCATTTGACTGCAAGCCATTTGTTTCAGGAGAGTCGTTGTTTTTATTTTGGTCTTCAGAGGATTTTTTAATTAATAATTTTACTTTGTTATCTTTAATAAATTTACCGTTAATTTTTTCAATTTCTTCAATTTTTAGAATGTGACGAATATATTCTTTTGAAGATTCAAACTCCATTGGTTTGGATTTTTTGACATCGCTTAATTTAATGATAAACCACAATTCATCAATTTTAATAGGCTCGGAAATCTCGTCTTTTTTGATGGATTTAAGGGTTTCAAGAATTTTGACATTAATGGTCGATTCAGATTTGTAATTTACCTCTCCACCACTTGAAGATGACATTGTATCAACTGAATATTTTCTTGCAGCATCAGCAAATTTTAGGGGTTTTTTAGAATTTTTAATTTCCTTCAAAACATTTAACGCCCCACCCTCATCGCGCAATACAATTTGAGAATATTTGTATTCACTTTTACTTTCCAATTCAGCGTTTAATTCATTAAATTTTTCAACAATTTTTTGATCGTTAATAACATCTTTTAAGGCGTTATTTATGTAGGCTTGACGTATTGTTGAGGTTTTAAAAGATTCAATTAGGCTCTTAACTTCAAGAGTGTTATCTAGGCCCAATCTTTTGGCTTCGGCAATAATTTTTTTATCAAGATAAATTTCTCTGGCAAAAACCTCTAGAACTTGTTCTGGTAGCTTTTCAAAACTTATTTTACCATTTTGATTATTGGCAAAAACTTCATTTATCTTTTTTTCAATTTCTGATTTGAAGATGTTTTCATCGTCAATTTGCGCAACAATTAAATCATCTGCTTTCGAACTTAAAAAAAACCTCGATAAAGCGAAACTGGCGCCAACAAGCAAAGTTATCAATACCAAGATTTTAATAGGGCTTTTCTTTCTTCTAGAGTAGAGTTTCATATTTTTAGATTTGAAATTATATAATTTGGAAAAATATTGTATTTATCAAAGACTTTTTTTAATAAAATTTCGTTAGCATCTTGCCAAAAATTAATTTTTAATTCCTTTGCTAAGATGCCACCCGAAACTAAGACATTATTAATTTTAAAATCATTAGCTCCCTTAATATCTGTTTCAAGACCATCTCCAATTGCTAAGAAAGAATCTTTATTTGGCATTGAGAATTTTTCAAGAACCATTTCATAAACCCTCTTAAAAGGTTTTCCATGATAATGGACATCGCCACCAAGTTTTTTATATTCAATGGCTAAGGCACCTGCGCATATCATCTCTTCACCATTCTGTTTTACAACAATCAGATCAGGATTAACGCAAAGCATCGGCAGTCTAAATTTGCTCGCCTGAATTGCAAGCGGTAATTTTTCATGAATGGTTGAGTTGTCGTTGTCAAAACCAGTATTTAGGACAAAATCTGCCTTATCCAATTCATCAACTTTTTGGTAAAAAAGACCTTCGAGCAAATCCAAATCTTTTTCGGGTCCAATATAAAAATATTTTTTTCCAAAATTTTTATAGTCATTATCTTGATTATCTTTTAACTCGGCAAATGTTGACTCTCCTGAACTGAGAACAAAATCGTAAAGTTGATTATTAATGCCAAATTTATTTAGTATTGACTCAACTTTTGAAGCTCTCCTAGGAGCATTTGATAAAAAACAAATTTTTTTATGATTTTTGCGAAGGTAACTAAGAGTTTCCAAGGCATTTGGGTAAAGCTTGGAACCATCATGTATAACGCCCCAAATATCAAAAATATAATAATCATAATCTTGAATTATTTCGGACAAGCCACCTATTTTTTTCATCGAATTTTTATTTAGCTAAGTTATTGGCCATTTTAGCAAAAGATTTTAAAGCACTTTTAGAGTATTTCATTTTTACCATGTCACCAATTCTAATTAATGAATCATATTTTTTATCAGCAAGAATTATCCAAGAATTTTTTGGATCGATTTTATCAGAAATAACACCAGATGCGATTACCCGTCTTTCAATTTCAGATTTACCGCTAATTGAATTTTCAACTTCATATTGACCAATAACATCAAATTTATCGCCATGCTTTAATCCATCTTCAGAACCAAGATTTATCTTAAAAATTGACTTTCCCTCAAGCACTCTCTTTTCAAGAATAAAGCCTCTTTTAGCAAAAGCATTTCTAATAGAAGCTTCAGCCTCATCAATTGCATCAGCTCCGGCTTGGCGGACCAAACCATCATCTCTTTGAATTCCACGTTCTTGTGAACCACCAATTTGAATTCCACCCAAACTAATTCCACCATCTTGTTGAACATTTTCTGAACGAACAGCTTTGCCATTCAATTCAATTGTTTCAATCACTGCTAAAGAGGGTAATTCATAAATTTTAATATTTCCCGAAACTTGCGAATTGTATACAAACTTAGGTGGAATTGAAATTACCGAACCATCTTTGGGATTAATATAAGTGCTCCCTGAAACATATTTATTCGCAAAACTTGCGTTTGAAATTGCCCCAGATATTGCATAATCAGCCAATTTTGGACCCTTGTATGATCCAGTTTTATTCATTTCAGCAAGTTGAACTTCTTGTTTAAGTTTTTCGGTCGCTTTTCGATCGACTAATTCGGCCAGTCGGAATTTTGATAAGGCGCCCTCAATACCAGTTGCGACTGACTTTCCGAGATTAGCTTGTTTTGCAATCTCGATCTCGCCCTCTTCAAAATCAAAAATTGCAACTTTCGAAATCTTATTTTCAAGAGTTTGTTCATCTGGCATATAGTCGCTTTTGGAAATAAATTGCTTTTGATATTTTTCAAAATTTTTAATAGTTGGCGTACAAGAAGACACGATTAGAGCTATTGCAAGAAGTTTGAATTTCATATTTTTAAAATTGTTGTTAAAGATCTTATTATTTTTAAGAGTTTTATGTTGCATAGGGTTTAATTTAAAATACCGAGAATTTTGAGAATTCCATCTTTTTGGATTTTTTCTTCCATAGATTTTATAGCCGACTTGGTTGCCTCGGATTCACTGATAGTTGAACTTCCAGAAACCTCAACACCATTACTTGCCACAACTTTTCCTTGCGAAAAATTTTCAAAATCCACATTTAGTTTTGTAATATAAGCGCCATAAACGAAATTTGAAGTTGAAGCATAATTGCCCCTTATCACAATCAGATTGGCGTCATTTTTATCAAAATTTTTAGCAATTTTAAGACCATCTTTGTTAAGTGCGGTCCGAATTATTTGTATCAAATCTTTGGGAGTCGAATTGTCAAAAAAGAATTCAATCGAAGATGACGACTTTTCAAATTCATTTTGATAATTAGCGATGCTTGATAAAATATTTTTCATATCAACTTCTTCTTGAGCTCCAGCCAAAATACGCCCCTTTAGCTCAAGTTCTTTACATAAATCTAGTATTTTTATAAGACTTGTTCTTCGTTGAATTGGATTGGCTAACGACGAATTTTTATCAAGATCGTTAATTTTACGCTTTAAAAACTCGATTCGCTCCTTTTGTTCATTTATAAAAGGATCTCTCTCGACAGAAACTTCAACGTAAAATCTTTTGTCAATTTCTTCACTTTTTGAAACCTCATATCCAGAAAAACTAATTTTTTCGATAGATTGACGAACCTTTTGACGCAGTTCTTCGTTGAAACTATTTTGATTTTCTTCTTTTGTAAGTTGCGATTCTGATGAAATAGAAACCACTAATTTACCAGCTATATCAGCAAGAGCATTTTTGGTGGCCTCTTCAAGAGAAGCACCCTCTCCAATCCCATATAAAACATCAATATTATTTTTACGTGGCTTTGAAAACCAAGATGGAATACCGGATTCTTTAGCAATTGCAACATTGGCAATAATCAAAAGTGCAATATTTAATAGAATTATGATTTTTTTATTCATCGATATCTTTCAAAATTTTATTGGCACCAGACTGGACATTATCAATGCGTGACGAGGCTGATGAAGATTTGGAAGTTTGAGATAATTCTGAGCTATAATTTGAGCAAGAGAATGTCAAGAAAAGTAAAAAAACGGATAATTTTTTCATGATTTTAATGAGTGGGAGTTTTGCTTGCCCAAAGTTAAAGTTTTATAATTAGAATTTAAATTCTGACCTTAAATTTGGGCAAGTATGTGATTTTAGTTTTTAGAAGTTTCGGTTTTAGCTGGAAGAGCTGGAACATTTCCGCGCTCTTTTTCTAACTCATCGAATAAATCTTTAGTAGCCGCTTGAGATTTATCGATATTATCGCGACTAAGATTTGATTTTTTTAGTTTTTCTTCAAAGTCTTTTTGGCTATTTTTTAAGAATTTGCTGTAATCTTGATCATCAATCATCATGTGAACATAAAGAGTGCCATCTTGAGCTTTGAAAATATGAATTCTTCTAGCGCCGGAAAGTGGAAGATTTTTAACAACCTCTTTGCTGGCTTGAGCGAAAAATTCTTCAACATCGTCAGCATCGTTAACTTTGCCAGATCTTAAAGCATTTTTAGTAACGCGAGAAATTTCAGATTGGATAGTTGCAGCAATATTAGCTTTGGCATCGAGTTCAGCTTTTGGAAGTTGAACTGTTATTCCTGCGCGCGACGGGCTGGCAATGCCAACAGCAGCGACACCATCTTTAATTTTTGGATCCAAAACCCACTCAGGCAAATCACTAAGATCGTTTGCAGATTTTTTAACATCTTGAGCAAATTTTGGAGCACAAGAAAAGGCAAGAGAAATGACCATCAATTGAGTAAGTATTGTTTTTTTCATAGTTTTTTAAATTGTTTGGGATTGTTTATTTGAAATTCATGGGTCAGGTTATAGTGACAAAATAAATTTTCAACAAATCAAATTCGCAATATAAATTGTGAAACAAATAAATAATTCAAGCCATCACAGAGTTGATTTGCGATAAAATTGTAGGGGAAATTTTAATAATTAAAGTCTAATTTCTTTGTGTCGAATAAACAAAATACTTATCGCAAGATAAATAAAACTTATTAACCAAGTCGATTCAAAAATTGATAAAAAACCTGAGGCTCCGAGAGTTGAAAAAATTGACGAACTTAAAAAAATTATTAAACCAAAAATTATACCGATCAAAAGTTTAATATTTGATTTACGGTTTCTAACATCATTAACACCAAAAAAAACTGAAAACAAAACCATTGCCACAAACAAAATTATATAGTTCAACTTAGAGTGAAGATGGGTCTGTAATTTTTTTGGATTGAGACCAGATTTTTTTAAATCATCAATAATTTTAGGAAGCTCAAAAATGTTAAAAGATTCGGCATTTTCAAAATTATTAACAATTTTATTTTTCAAAAAATTTTCATCAATTTCAGTTGGAATTTGTATCGATTCAACCATTTGATTTATTGAATTTTCATTATTTACTATTGCCTTTTCAATCATCCACTTCCCGCCATTCAAAACCATTTTTTTAGCATCGACCCTTTTGTAAAAGTTATTATTCTTATCAAAAAACCACATACTTACTTCAAATAAATCCAAACTATTTTTATAAATTTTTCTAGTAACTATAATTATATTTTCTGAATCATTTATTAAATTTTTTTGTTTAAACCATACACCATTACCAATATCAAGAGTTTCTCGCATTTCTGTTTGCAGGTATTTCGCTTCAAAGTTATTATATTTATTCGAAGACCAAATCTCAAATATATTAAAAAAAATAATCCAAATAATTGCCAAAAATATTGCCGAAATAATGAGTGGATTTGCAATTTGCCACAATGAATATCCACAGTTTCTGATAACGGTGATTTCGGTTCGATTTGACATTTGAAACAAAGTGTAAATTGAGGAAATTAAAACTATCGAGACAACAATAGATGAAAGGTTATTGGGGGTTTTTAAAAAAGATAAAATAAACATTAATTTAATTCCAACTTGCGCATCATTAATACGATTAAAAATATCGATTAAATTTACCAAAAAAAAGATAATCCAAAAGCCAAGAGCAATGATCAGAAAGTTTTTAAGAAAATTTTTTGCTAAATATAAATTAATTTTATTAAAGATCATTTTTTGATATAAAAATTAGCATTCATAAGACCCAAAAAAGTAGCTAAAAAAATTATGTTTACAAAATATGGTATAAAAAAAATATTATCGATTTTATCTGTAATTCGAAAACTAAATATAAGCGTTATAACATATAATAAGCACAGACACAAAGCCCAAAAAGATACCCCAAAATTGCTTCGCCTTGATAGTTTTGCATTTAAAATTATGGTTGAAATTATAAGACTAAATATCAATGAAATTAGCGGTTCGTTGATTCTTTTATGCAACTCCGAGCGCAACGCTCTTATTTGTTCATCAGTTGATAATATATCGTAATTGATTAACTCGGTAATGAATCTTTCATTGGGCTTCCACTTAAAATCTGAATATTCTTGATCCTTGTTATTTAAATTAAAAACATAGCTATCAAATTTTAAAATTTCGGTCTTGCCAGATTCAAAAATATACTTTTGCAAAGATCCATTCCAAAGCTTTAAATAAACCGCATCATCTTGGACAACTAAATTACCCTTTTGAGCAGTTATAGTGATAGTTGAATCGCTTTTTGTTTGGTCGTTAATTATTATCCCCTCAAGATTATTTTGGTCATCGCGCTTTGCAGAATATAAGGTGATTCCATTGAAGCTTTCAAAAGTTTGAGGATTGAAAGCAATATTTGTATAATTTTCTTTGATTGTGTTGCGCGATATCCTCAGTTGTTTGTTGGCCAAAGGCATTAAATAAAAAGATAAAAAATAACAAATTAAAGTTATAAAAATCCCCAAAAAGATTATTGGTTTTGAAATTTTAAGGTTTGATAAACCACAATTTTTTAAAATGACAATTTCACTGTTATTGTTTAATTTATTTAGCGAAAGAAGGGTGGAAACAAAAAACGAAATTGGCAAAATATATATCAAAATCCACGGCAATATTAATACGAATAAAAAGAAAAAATCGCTAATTTTAATCCCATTTTCGATGACTAAATTTAAAAAACTTATTGCTCGGCTAAACCAAATTAAAACCACTAAAATTAGAGTTATACTAAGCCAATTCAAAAAAGATGTTTTAAAAATATATGATTTATAAATCATTAGAACTAAATTAAATTACAACTCTCAAACAAACTAAATACCAACTTAATTTAACGATTATTGTAGGCGATGATAAAAATTAAAATATTTATAAATGGCGAAATTATTGAAGTTAATCACAACATAACTCTTTTTCAGCTTATCAATCAACTCGAGCTTGATATTAAAAAAATTGCCATCGAAAAAGACTTAGAAATAATTAACCCCTTAGATTTTGAAAAAACTATTTTAACCGAAAATTGTAAAATCGAAATCGTTCATTTTATTGGTGGCGGTTAATTAGTTATCTATATATATAGTTGCGACGGTTGTTCTAATTTTGCACAAAAATGTACTTTTGGAGAGTAATCAGGATATTCATTCCCAAATGAATAAGGACCTTTGACTCCCAAATAAAAAGCTCCGCTTAACAACCCCTCAACCAAAGCCAGTGGTGGCCCAAATTCGGGTGACTCTTTTAAAATATCTAGACCTTTTTTTCCCGGAACTTTTGAGGCTTTATCTCGTTCTAGAATATCAGCAATAAACAAAAACGAATAAATTGTAAAAAAATTTGCTAAAACTCCAGCAAACATTCCGGGACCTAAAGCCATGCCAAATCCTCTTGTTACTGGGTGCGAATATGGTCCGTTAGTTGAATTTTTAATTGGCTCACTTCGATTAAAATATGGGCTATGTTGATTGTAGGGACTAATTGGTTTATTATAAAAGTCTGTTGAGAATTTATTTGAAACTTGTAGTGCTGGTCTAAGCAGTGCTGGTCTAAGCATATTTATTCTCTAAAATTTATAAATTGAAGAGGAATACCAAAATCAAAAGCCCGAATCGAAGCAATTGCTTCTTGTAAATCATCGCGCTTCTTGCCCTCAACCCTCACCTCATCGGCCCTGATCGAGGCTTGAACTTTGAGTTTTAAATCTTTTAGATGTTTAGTAATTTTTTTGGCATTTTCTTGGTCAATACCATTTTTCAATTTAACTTCTTGCTTTAGAGTTGAACCCCCAGATTTTTGAGGCTCTTGAAAATCAAATGCTTTTACGTCAACGCCACGCTTAGTGCCAAAAACCTTAAGAGAATCGCGAACCGCTTCAAGCTTGTAGTCACTATCAGCTATTAATATGATTAGATTTTCTTTCGCTTTTAATTCTACACTAAAAATTGCACCTTTAAAATCATAACGATTAGTAAGCTCGCGAACAACTGAATTAACCGCGTTGTCGATTTCTTGAAAATTAACTTTGGAGACTAAATCAAAACTGGGCATAACTTGAATTTTTAAATTATATTTTATCGAGAGAAATTTTTAGATCTTCAATCAAATCGTCAGCATTCTCAAGGCCAACGGATAATCGGCACATCGTATCATTGATGCCAATTTTTTTCTGCTCATCTAAAGAAATATTTGAATGAGTAGTAGTTGAAGGGTGGGTAATTAGAGTTTTAGAGTCACCGAGATTATTAGAAATATCAATAATTTGTAGATTATTCATAAACTTAAAACAATTTGCTTTTGAGCCAATTGTTTCAAAGGCTATCATCGATCCGCCATTTTTCATTTGCTTTTGCGCAATTTCAAACTGTTTATGCGACTTAAGTTCTGGGTAGTAAACTCGTTGTATTTTGGGGTGCGAATCAAGAAAATCAGCAATTTTTCGAGCATTCATACAATGACGCTCCATGCGCATTTGATAAGTTTCAAGAGCTTTAAAAATTATCCACGCATTGAACGGGCTTAAAGCTGGACCGGTGTGACGATGAAAAGGCAATAAAGTATCTTTGATAAAAGATTGCGACCCTAGCACAACTCCTCCAAGTGTGCGACCCTGCCCGTCAAAATGCTTGGTAGTTGAATAAATAACTATATCAGCTCCCAAATCAAAAGCCTTTTGAGAATATGAAGAAGCAAAAATATTATCGACGATAAGGCTAGCATTATGTTTTTTGCATAAACTCGCAACAAATTCTATATCGATAATTTCTAAATTTGGATTGGCGGGGGTTTCGATAAAAACAACTTTGGTATTTTTTTTAAAAGCTTTGCGCCACTCGTCTTGATTAGTTCCATCCACTAACGAAACTTCAATTCCGTAGTTGGGCAAAATTTTAGTAGCAATATGATAACATGACCCAAACAACACGCGAGAAGCTATAAAATGATCACCAGCTTTTATTTGAGACATAATCGAAGCAAAAACTGCCGACATGCCCGAGGCCATAACACAGCTGGCTTCAGAATTTTCAAGAAGATTTATGCGCTCCTCAAGCATTTTTAAGGAAGGATTTATATAGCGCGAATAAACATATCCGGGATCTTCGCCGTTGAAACGACTTTCCGCGACTTCGGCACTATTATAACAAAAACCAGAATTTAAATAAATGGCTTCGGAGGTCTCGCCAAAATTACTTCTGATTGAGCCACCTCTAATCATTTTAGTTTCATTCTTATAATGATTGAAATTTAAGCTTTTATTTTTGTAGTTCATTGCTAGAAAGATTGATGTTGCGTGGACAAAATATTCAAATAATTTGTTTTTTGCAAGAATTAAAAAATTATAAAATAACTAAAGTTTTTATGAAAAAAAAATATTCAAAACTTAATGAATTAATTCTCACTTTTTTTTATTGCGGTAAATCAAAATACGCCCCCGGTACAGTTGGTTCAATAGGTGCTTTATTTATATGGATTTGGATAAACAATTATTTTTCAAATAACTCCGTTCCAACAATTATTCAAATTAGCTTTTGGCTTTTGATTATTATTGGATCCTGCGCCTACTCCATTGCAAACATACAACATTATCATATGTTAAAAAATTCACGCGATATTGACCATAAATCAATTGTTATCGATGAGGCGGTTGGAATTTTTATAGCACTTGAAATTTTTAACTTGATGGAGCGTAATTTATACATTTTAAATCAAGCAAAATTTTTGATTTATGTGGCATTTTGTACAATTTTGTTTCGCATTTTAGACATTACCAAGCCCTCATTTATAGGCACTTGCGATAGAAAAATTAAAAACCCTTTTGGAGTTATGTTTGATGATATTTTATGCGGAATTATTTCAGGAATATCAACTTTAATACTTTATAAATTCACCGCTGATTCGTCTTTTTTCAAAATAATTAATTGTGAATAAAATCAAAAAAAGCACTGATTTTTAAGCAATATTTTGAAAGGAATATAGAAAAATCATTAAATTGACTTTGTGAAATTCTTAAAATAAATTTGCGCCTTCAAAATCAGATTGAAAATATAAAAAATCCAAAATCCTAGCTTTTACTAAAAATAA
>VGDJ01000002.1 GCA_016869775.1 Alphaproteobacteria bacterium | reverse complement strand
TTATCTTCCCGCAGTGGCACAACAACAAGCACCGCATTTTATATCGTAACATTTTTGAATTTCCTAAAAATCCGCCTAAATATTCGCTTTCACTCGATAGTTGGTGGGTCAAATAATTTTAACTTAATTTATTTATGTTTATACAAACTGAAGAAACACCTAATCCGGCAACTATAAAATTTATTCCCGATGGCAATGTAGTTTTGCCCAATTCTACGGCCGAATTTAAAAATCAAAAACAAGCTTCTGCGCAATCGCCTCTTGCGATGCAATTATTTGCGATTGATGGTATTGAGGCAGTTTTTTTTGGTCATGATTTTATAACTGTAACCAAGTCGGGCAATGCTTCGTGGCAATATTTAACACCTGAAATCCAAGCTATTATCATGGATTTTTTTGTCAGTAAAAAACCAATTATGTTTGAAGGAAGGGATGTCGAAGTTTCTAAAAATACCGTTAATTCTGACGATTCTGAAATCGTCAAACAAATTAAAGAGTTAATTGAAATAAAGGTTCGACCAGCCGTTGCAATGGATGGTGGCGATATAATTTTTCATTCATTTGAAGATGGAATTGTTTATCTAGTTTTAAAAGGCTCTTGTTCTGGATGCCCCAGTTCAACTGTCACCTTAAAAAGTGGTATTGAGAATATGCTCAAACATTATATTCCAGAGGTTGAAGCCGTTGAACAAGTGTCCGACGAATAACGCTATTTTAGTATTCATATCCCCTTTTTTGATTTGGTACAAAAATCAAAATAAAAATATTGTTAATTTACAACCTTTTAGAGACTTTTTTTTGGTTCGTTATCGCCACCAACTTGAGGATTTTGTGGGGAATTTTGAGGTGGTTGTTCTATTCCTTTTGGTGTTTGTTCTGAATAAACTAAATCTGCATGTATTTGAGGATTTTCAGTTTCTGGGGATTTGGTTTCCCCAGTTTTTCGTAGTTTTCCCCCAAAAACTGTTTGTACCCAAGATCTAGTAGGGGTGTGGGGATGTTTAGGGGGTTGGCCATTAGGCATAAAAATAAAAAATTAAATTGATAACCTGACATTTTATTCTTTTAGTAAAAATAAAATGTATTTATTGGACTAAATAGAATTTTTGGCGCATCCGGTGGGATTTGAACCCGCAACCTTTGCCTTCGGAAAGCAACACTCTATCCAGTTGAGCTACAGATGCTTTAAGAATAAGAATTATTTTTAATAAGTGAATTAAATTTTAAAGAATTAATCGCGTTGCGATAAGATTGGTTTGAAAAGATATAAGATCCCGATACCAAAACGTTTGCGCCGGCATTGATAGCCAGTTTTGCGGTTTCGGCGTTGATTCCACCATCAACTTCGAGTTCAATTTTTTTGCCGGATTTTTCAATTTTTTGGCGAATATTTTCAATTTTTTTAAGCTGTGAAGTTAAAAATTTTTGCCCGCCAAAACCCGGATTGACAGTCATTACTAAAACCAAGTCAATCTTTTCTAAAACATAATCCAAACAATTTTCGTGAGTTGAGGGTACCAAAGAAATTCCAACTTTTTTGTTTAGAGATTTTATGAGTTCAACGCTTCTATCAAGGTGTGTCGAGGCTTCACAGTGAATGGTGATAATATCAGCGCCAGCTTCGGCGAAGGCTTTAATGTGAATGTCTGGGTTTTTAATCATCAAGTGAACATCAAAAGGTAATTTTGAAATTGGTCTAAGTGATTTAATAATTTCATTTCCCAGAGTTATATTTGGAACGAAACTTCCATCCATCACATCGATGTGAACATAATCAGCGCCTGATTTTTCAAGTTCAAGAATTTCTTCGCCGAGTTTGGCGAAATCAGCAGAGAGAATTGAAGGCGCAATTTTGATCATTGAGAGATTTATTTAAATTTGCAATTTAAAGCTATGATGTCGTAAATTGGGTGTTCTAGGCCCGAAACTGATGGGCTTGAAGAAAACATCCAGCCGTAAAAAATTCGTTTTTCAACGATTTTGTCATCTGAATCGGTTTTGGATTCAAATATTTCGAGTAAAATTTTGTTTTCAGGTTTTTGATCAAGGGGAGATTGCCAGCATCTGTGAGGTATAATTTTTATTGAACCAAAAATGAATTTTTCGCCGACTTTTAATTCGAGAATTGAAGTTTTGGCAGTGGTTTTATTAAGTGCTTGAACAATTGCGTAATTACCGAATCTTGAGGTATCATTGTTGTCATCTTCTTCGAGGTTTGGAGTATTTAATTGAGTAATAGATTCAGATTTTGTATCGGGATTTGATAAGCTTGAATTGATTTTTTGAGCATCAATTCTAGTTGAAATTGCGAACAAAATTGTAAAACAAAACGCAAAAAAACTATTTTTTTTCATTATTATCTTTGCCATTGAAAATAAATTTGCCGAGAAGTTCTTCAAAATTTATTGAAGATTGTGTGAAGTTAATTTCTTGACCTTCTTTCATAAATTCATCATCTCCACCAGGAGTTATTGCGATATATTTTGAACCCAATAAACCCTCGGAAACTATTTTAGCAGAAGAGTCGGTGGGAATTTTGATATGATTATATATATTAAACTTTAAAACCGCCTGAAATGATTCAGCGTCAAGATTTTGTTCGGAAATCGTGCCAATTTTGACCCCCGAAATTTTGATGTCACTACCAATATTTATGCCGTCAGCGTTGTCAAATTTGGCTAAAATTTTGTAGCCATTATCCGATGAAATTTTGGAACTTTTAAAAGAAATTGTGAAGAACGTAATGGCAATACCCAAGACAATTGTTCCAACCAAAAAATCGAAAAAATTATGTATTTTGTTCATTTTTTAATTTAATTAGTTTGCTTCCCAAGGTTCATAATGGAGAGAAGTTTTGTTAGAAGAAGTTTTTTCTGGAGAATAAGCATTTTTAGTGCCAGTTAAATTAGGAATATGGATTTTTTGCCATGAATATTTGTTAGTGTTAATTTGAACTGGAGCTTGATTAGTTAAATAGTGAATCCAAACGTGCCATTCAGACGGAATTTTGGTTGGCTCGGCAATGCCGTTATAAATAACAAATCTTTTACCAGATTTTTTTTCGTAATATTGGTTACCGAATTCGTCAGTTCCAACTTTTTTTGAATTAAATTTGATTAGAAGATTGTTGATGGCTCTCATGTTTTTTTTGTCGCGATAATATTTTGCTTTTGCTTTAAAGCAAGCCAAACTTTATAAATTTTTTAGTTTGAATTTTTAAATAAAATTAACAATAATTCTGTCAAAAATATATTTCCCTAAATTTCTTTAAATGTTCTCAAAGTTCTCAAAAAAATTCTCAAAAAAAAATTATACGAACTTTGCAAACGTTAATTTTATTGCTAAAATTATAGCAATATTTGTTGTTGCTGGCGCTTTTGTTGTTAATTCCGAAGCCAAAGAAGTTGATAATAAAATCGATAATATCAAAACCATTAACAAAAATAATTCCAAAGAAAAAACTAAACAAAATTCTGAAAAATCCACGCTTATCACAAAATCAAAATCAAATAATAAAACCCCAAAAAACTCTAAAGAAAATTCTAAAAATATTTCCTCTAAATCAGATCTAAAATCTTCACCTAATGGCGCTAAAAATTCTGTTAAAAAAACTGATAATCTTATTTTGGATATGCGCACCAAAAATAAAAATGCCCAAAAAAGCCAAAATCCTGCTCATTTATCAAAAAAATCAAGCTCAAAATCTAGCGAAAAAGCTGGCAAAGTAAATGTTTTGTTACCCGTCGCCTCGACTCCAAAAATTTATAAAGTTTCTTCAGATTTTGAGAATGAAAAAAATTCCGACTCTTCATCAAATTCATCAAAACCTGATTTTGATATAAATTCTGACCGAGACAATAAATCAGATTCTGAATCCAATCAAAATCTTGAAAAAGAAAGTGAAACTGATGCCACTAAATCTAAAAAATCCCAACCCAAATCAGATTTTATTTCTGAAAAATTATGGAAAAAATTTACGACCAGCGACATAGTAATTCTTGAGAATATAAATCAGCTATTGGCTAAAAAAAATTTTGATGAAGCTTTAGTTTTGGCCAAGCAACTCAAAAATAATGTCAATGATCAAGATAAATCGCTCTCAGATGCCTTGGTTGACCTGATTTTATGGAACAAATATAGCAATAAAATTGATCCAAAAAAAACTTCTTTTAGCGATATTTCAACTTTTGTTATGTATAATCCTTATTTTCCAAACATTAATGAACTCAGAAAAAATGTCGAGAAAGTAGCGATTGCCAACAATATTAGCTACAATTTGTCGGAGATATATTTCAATACCAACCCAGCCCTGACCACAGAATCAAAAATATTCGTAATTGAATCGAAAATTATGCAAGTTGCCTCAGAAAAAAATAACGTTGAGCTTAGAGATTCTAAAAGCAAAGTTATCCAAACGGAAATCGCCAAAATATGGATCAAAGAAAATTTTACTGATAATTCTGAGCTCCAATTTTTAGATAAATACCGCAATATTCTTACTGAAAATGACCATGTCCAGCGTATCGAAAGATTATTATGGGAAGGCAAAAAAATCGAAGCTCTTAGAATTCTTAATTTTGTTGGCAATGATTATAAAATATTGTTTGAAACCATCTTAAAATTTGATGATTCGCCTCGTTATATTGATAGCTTGCTTCTTGAGATTCCGCGAAAATTAAGATCTAATGAATTACTTACTTTTAAAAGATTAATCTGGAACAAATCTCGCGATAATTTTGACGATGTGATTGAAATTTTAATCGAAACACCAGAGAGTTTTAAATATAATGATAAATGGTGGCCATTCAAGAGGCTGTTCGGTCGAGAATTGTTAAAGCAAGGCAAATATAAAAAAGCTTACCAAGTTATTTCAAAGCATAACCTTCCAACAACTTCTCCCGATTTCTGGGAGGCTGAATGGACTGCCGGTTGGATTGCTCTAAGGTTTTTAGATGAGCCGAAAGATGCCTTAAATCACTTCCAAAAAATGCGTTCTAATGTTTTTCAGCCTGTAACGGTGTCAAGAGCAATATATTGGGAAGCTATGTGTTATGAGGCCATGAATCAAAAATCTAAAGCTATTGCGACATTTAAAGAGGGTGCTAATTATCCAATTTTCTTTTATGGACAATTGTCTATTCATAAACGCAAAATCCTTGACCCACTTGGATCGGAAAAAGATATAATTTTACCAAAAAGTCCTGAAATAACTGGTCGCGATATATTAAAAATTTCTGAATCTCGAGGAGCGCAAATTGCATATATTTTGGCGGTATCTGGTGATCGTGAAAATGCATCTAAAATATTCGAATGGCTTGTAAACAATTCCCCTACCGATGGACAGATTGCTGTTATTATGAAAATAATCAACGAGATTGGTGATAAGCAACTAGATGCCAAAATTTCTCGAGTAGCTTCCAAGAAAAATGTTTTTTTTGTGCGTGAAAAATTTCAAATCATTCGTGAAGTTATGAATGATGAATATGCTCCGTTAGTTCATGCTATTATTAAGCAAGAAAGTGGTTTTGCCCCCACTGCAATTAGCAGGGTTGGTGCTTTGGGTTATATGCAATTAATGCCGGGAACTGCTAAATTGGTTGCCAAGGAGTTGGGAATTCGTTTTGACCAAAAAAAACTCACTCGCGATATAAAATATAATATTCGCTTAGGGTCATTTTATATTAAAAAACTTATTGATGAGTTTGAGGGTTCAGAAATGTTGGCGATTGCTTCATATAATGCGGGGCCTAATGCTACTAAACGTTGGATAAATGAATTTTATGATCCAAGAAAGCAATCAGATCAAGATAAGATTGTTGATTGGATTGAGCTCATTACTTATTCCGAAACTCGAAATTATGTTCAACGAATTATCGAAAACATGATTGTTTATAAATATCTTATGTCGCGAAATAACTATGACGAGGTGCGCTAAGTTTTAATTGATATGATTTATTTGATATTTACAATTTTATTTAGAATCCAATCAATGCAATTCAAAAAAACCAAGTAATAAAACAATTTATGTTTGATAAATTTCACGAAGAATGCGGTATTTTTGCTATTTTTGGCTCACAAGATGCTTCAATCAATACTGCGCTTGGGCTACACGCTTTACAGCATCGTGGTCAAGAAGCTGGGGGAATAGTTTCAATGAATAATGGGGTAGCAAATTTTCATTTTGCCGATGGCTTAATAGCTGATAATTTTACTTCACGTAAAATAATTAAAAAACTTGAAGGAAATTCTGCGATTGGCCATGTCAGATATTCTACCGCGGGCAAAAAAAACGCCCGTAATTATCAACCAATTTATGCCGAATTAAGTACGGGTTTTTTGGCCTTAGCTCACAACGGCAATCTCACTAACGCTTCTACTCTTAGAAAGCGCTTAATAAATGAGGGTTCGATTTTTCAATCAACCATGGATACAGAGGTCATAATTCATTTGATAGCCAAAAGTCAAAAAAATACTCTCGAAGAAAAAATCATCGATGCCACTTCGCAAGTTGAAGGAGCTTTTTCATTGGTGTTGATTCACAAAGATGGAATTATTGCCCTGCGCGACCCCTTCGGAGTTCGTCCCTTAAGCCTTGGAATTTTAGGAGATTCCTATGTCGTCGCTTCGGAAACCTGTGCTTTTGATATAATTGGTGCCAAATTTATTCGTGATATTGAGCATGGTGAAATGATTGTGATCGATAAAAATGGCGTGAGATCCTCAAAGCCATTCCCCCCCAAACCCTCAAAATTTTGTATTTTTGAATATGTTTATTTTGCTAGACCTGACAGCTTTATTGAAGGTAAACATGTTTATGAAATGCGCAAAAATATTGGCATTCAACTTGCTAAAGAAATCAAACTCGATGCTGATGTGGTAGTTCCGGTCCCCGATTCTGGAGTTCCGGCCTCAATTGGATATGCATGGCAATCGCAAATTCCTTTTGAACTCGGCATAATTCGCAATCACTATGTGGGCAGAACTTTTATCGAGCCAACCGATAAAATTCGCCATTTTGGAGTTAAACTAAAGCACAATGCAAATTTATCGATTATCAAAGATAAAAAAGTGATTTTGATTGACGATAGTATCGTGCGGGGCACCACTTCTAAAAAAATTGTCCAAATGATTCGTGAGGCTGGCGCCAAAGAAATATATATGCTTATTGCTTCACCTCCTACAATTGCGCCATGTTTTTATGGTGTCGATACTCCAGAAAAAGATGCTTTGATTGCATCAAAAATGTCAGTCGAAGAAATTCGCCAAATGATTGGTGCTGATTATTTAGGATATTTATCAATTGATGGTTTGTATCAAGCAATTAATCAATCCAAGCGCGACAACAATTCTCCGCAATATTGTGATGCGTGCTTTTCAGATCAATATCCAATTAGACTCACTGATAAAATTGGTGAAGCATTACCTTTGTTTGAAAGAGAATAAAAATAAAGAATATATGACCAACGTACAAATTGAAAAAAATAATTTAAAAAAGATTTCCAAGATGTCTTTTGAAGAAGCTATTTCTAGGCTTGAGGAAGTTGCACAAATTTTGTCATCACAAAAAATCAATCTTGAACAAATGATTGAGCTCTACGAAGAAGGAAATTCCCTTAAAGAGCACTGTAATTCAAGGCTTAATGAAGCAAAAATGAAAATTGATAAAGTTATAATAGATAAGAAAAGTTAATAGAAATTATAATAATTTTAATTAAAAAATCTGCTCTTATATAACAATTCCAGATAAATACACAAAATCCAATGAATCAAATTCCTAATTTTCTTACATTGTTGCGGATTATTCTAATTCCGCTTCTGATCGGAGCATTTTATATCCCCGGAATGTTTTCAAATGTTATAACGGCTTTGCTATTTGGAATTGCTGCAATCACAGATTATTTTGATGGTTATTTAGCGCGCTCAATGCGAGTTCAATCAAATTTTGGACGCTGTCTTGATCCAATCGCTGATAAATTATTGGTTATCGTCACAATAGTTATGCTCATAAAATTTAATCCAACCAACCCATGGATTTTATTTCCTGGTCTTATAATTATCGCTCGCGAGGTGTTGGTTTCTGGGCTTAGAGAGTATTTAGCAGAAGTTAATGTGCGAGTCCCAGTTAGTATTTTGGCAAAATATAAAACCGCAGTACAAATGTTTGGGATAGGAGGTTTGTTGCTTGGTGAAAACGGATCAGCATATGTTTTATATCAATGGTTTGGAGGTTATATTGAGGTTGAAATAAAATATTTATTAATTTCGGTAATTAGTGTTTTGGCGAAAATTTTATTTTGTTTGGCAGCAATTTTAACTGTAATCACTGGTTACTCTTACTTTCGTGCCAGTTTTAAAAATATGTAAATTATGTTTCTGTTATTTTCTCTTTTTATCAATTTTTTATTAATTAGCGGAATGTTTTACATTCTTAAGCAAAATCGTCAAACCCACGGACAATTTGAGGTTTTGAAGCAAGAAATTGGTCACAAAAATATTGAAATTTCCATTAATCTTGAAAAATTGTCCACCAAAAATAACGAATGCCAAAAATATCAAAATATCATCACTGAAATTTCTGAAAAAAAAGACAATCTCGAAAAAAATTTGGCCGAAGTTCAGGCTTTTTTAGTGACTTCACAACAAAATATGCAAAATACTGTAAAAAAACTCACCGAATTTGAAGAAAAAAACCACATTTTGAGTGATAAATGTCAAAATTTAGGTTTGATCAATGGTCAACTTGAGTCGAAAACTAAATACCTTCAAGAAAAAATCGATAATCAAAAAAAAGAAGTCGAAGATTTGCAAAAAACTTTTCAACTGAACTTTGAAAATTTAGCAAATAAAATTTTACAAGAAAAATCTGAAAAATTTACAGAGATTAACAAATTAAATATCTTGCAAATACTTGAGCCTCTAGGTCAAAATATCAATAACTTTAAAAAACAAGTTGCTGATACATACGATAAAGATTCGAAAGAGCGATTGGTGTTGCAAGAGCAAATCAAATCGCTATTTGAGCAAACTAATAAAGTTTCTAGTGAGGCCAATAATTTGGCGAGCGCTCTAAAGGGCAATTCCAAAAAACAAGGCAATTGGGGCGAGATGATTCTTGAAACCATTCTCCAGCATTCTGGTCTGCAAAAAGATATTCATTATTTTAAAGAAAAATCATTCAATAATGATGATGGTAAAAATTTACGACCAGATTTTCAAATTCATTTACCCGATAATCGCTTAATCATTACAGACTCTAAAGTATCGCTTATTTCTTATAATAAATTCTGCGAAGTTACCAATGAGGCGGAGTCGCAAAAATACCTCGAAGAACATTTAAAATCAGTCAAAAATCATATCGATAGTCTAGCTGAAAAAAAATATGATGAACTTGAAAAGTCTCTTGATTTTACCATAATGTTTATGCCGGTCGAGCCCGCATATTTATTGGCAATTCAATCAGATAAAAATTTATGGGCCTATGCCTACAGCAAAAGAATTTTATTGGTAAGTCCGACTAATTTGATTGCGTGTCTTAAAATTATTGATGATTTATGGAAGCGTGAAATGCAAAGTAAAAACGCCATGGCGATTGTTAATCGTGGTGAAAAATTATATAACAAATTTGTGAGTTTTACCGAATCTTTACTTGAAATTGGAAGAAAACTCGATGCTTCAAAAGATTCATATGATAATGCAATCAGACAATTACGCGAGGGCAATGGAAATCTTTTGTCGCAGGCAGAAAAACTAAAAAATTTAGGTTTAAAGTCTGACAAAAAAATCCCCATCGATTTTGAAATATCCTCCGATGATGAAGTATAAAGCTTCGCCCTTAAAGTTAAAATTATAAATAAAATTGACCAGAAGTACCTTTAAACGCAAAATTTACAATTCAGAGATTATTGACCTTGAAGGTCTCAGCATTCAAATTGATTACAAAAAAATTAATCGAATTTATTTAAAAATTAATGCTCGTGATGCAAGTCTTAAGATTTGTGCGCCACTTAAAACTAATTCGCAAATAATTCATAACTTTGTGAATAAAAAATTGTTGTGGATTGAACAAAATCGTCAAAAAATTCTGCATAAAAATTTATCAAATTTCAATTTTCAAGCCAAAATAATTAGATATTTGGGAAAAACTTATCGTATCGAATTAAAATCTGATCATACAAAACCAAGAGTCGAAATCGATTTTAATCAAGATGAAGAGGTGGCTGGTTCAATATTTTTAATAAATTTTGAAAAGTGTGATGAATTAAATAAAAACAAAATATTGGAAAAGTTTTTGCGCGATAAATTATCAGAAATCGCCTTTCAGCTTCTTGAAAAATGGCAAAAAATTGCTCAAGTTAAAGTTGAATTTTTAGGAATCAAAAAAATGCATACCCGCTACGGAAGCTGTAATCCGCGACATAAAAGAATTTGGCTCAGCTTGAGTTTAATTCATTATAAAATTGAGTTTATTGAATATGTAATTGTCCATGAAATTGCCCATTTTTTTGTGCAAAATCACGGTCAAAAATTTTATGCGAAAATGGACGAATTAATGCCAAATTGGCGGAGTCTAAAAAACCTCAAAGTAGATTAATTTCGTCTTAAAATTGAAAATTAAATTTAAACAAAAATCAAAACTACCTTAACATTTTTTGCATTTTTTTAATTACCTTTGAAAGACCATCAAATATCGCTTCTCCAATTATAAAATGTCCAATATTTAACTCTTTTATTTGAGGAATTTTCACAATTTTTTTAGCAGTTTCATAGTTTAAGCCATGTCCAGCATGACATTCTAAACCAAGGCTTGAAGCAAGTTCAAAACATTTTTTGATTTTATTAAATTCTTGAATTTGTTTCGAGCCTTTAAGTTGACAAAACTCACCAGTATGAATTTCAACTATGTCAGCTTTGAGTTGATGAGCCATTTGAATTTGTTCGATATTTGCGTCAATAAAAAGCGAAATGCGAATTTTATTTTTTTTGAGTTGAGTGATGCAATCGCGAATTTTGTCATAATTTTTTATTAAATCTAATCCGCCCTCGGTGGTGATTTCTTGGCGTTTTTCGGGGACGATACAAACCGCATTGGGTTTGGTTTTGATGGCGATTTTTAGCATTTCAGTTGTGCACGCCATTTCTAAATTAATCGGAATTTTGATATGTTGTTTTAGGCGCGCCAAATCTTCGTCGCGAATATGTCGACGGTCTTCACGTAAGTGAATGGTAATGCCGTCAGCTCCACTTTTTTGTGCCAAAATCGCTCCTAAAACTGGATCGGGATGTGTCCCTCCTCGAGCATTACGAATTGTGGCGATATGATCAATGTTGACACCTAATCTAATTTTATTTTTTGGTTTTTTCATAAATTACTAAAAATGTTAAATAAAATAAGGCTCCAAAACAAATGATAATGGGAAAGCCTTGAGCACCGAAATATTTAATCATCAAACCGCCAATAACGGTGCCAAAAAGCGCTCCGCAAGTGCCTACAAATTGAAAAGTGGCGTTGGCAGAAACTAATTCTTCTGACTTGTAATCATCATTCATCATTTTGAAAACCGAGACATAAATGCAGGCGATAAAAAGTCCAAAAATGAAAAATAACAAAATTAATAGCGCATAAGATTTTTGGTATAAACTTACTAATAAAAAACAATATAAACAGCCTAAGAATCCAATATTGATAAGCTTTTTAGCGGGAACTTTTTTTAAAATAAAACCAACAATTATGTCAAAAAAACCGCTCGCCATGTAAGTGGTGATGAATAAACCAGATAATTCGGGGCTTAAGCCAATTGAAGTGCCAAACACCACTGAAAGCGATGTAATTACATAAGTGGTGAAGTCGAGAAAAAATCGACTCCAAAAACTATTGGGGTTTTTTTTGTAAAATTCTTTCAATGAAATTCGTTGATTATTAATTGTAAAATTAATGTTTTTTCGAAGAGGAATTAAAGCCAGAAAAGCACAAAGCGCTAAAAGACTTGCACATAAAAATGAAAAATAACTTTCGGCACCAAAAATTTTTACCAATACTGGACCAAAGGCAACTCCAAGCGAGATTAAAGCGCTAAAAATGCCAAGGGCAACGCCACGATCTTCGCTGGTTACCAAATTATTTAGCCACGAAATTCGAGTAATAGCCATTATTAACCAACAGCAACCAAGAATAAAAACTAGTAATAGCCACCAATAATAACTAAAATAAAAAAAACTTATTAAAATTAAGAAAGAGTAAGTAATAGAAGCATATTTTATAGCTTTAAAAATGCCAATTTTGCCGACAAATCTACTTATAAAAAATGACATTAAGGCCATGCCAAACATTTCTACACCAAAGGCTAAGCCGATTTGCGAAGGGTCGATGTGGTTTTTTTTTAACAAAGTTGGGAAAGTTACCAAATTAGCACCGATGGCTGAAGCGAAGCAAAAAAAACTCAAATAAATAAATTTAGTTTCACGAATAAAAAGTAAATTTTTAAGATTTTGAACCATTTGCTCACTTGTGATTTTATTAAGCGCGACTAAAATTTTCGTGCTAATTATTATGCAAAAGTTTGCATAATAATGATTGATATTCAGTGCTTAAGTTTGATTTTAGAATGACTGATGCAAGCGAACTTTAGCCCAAGCAATTATCTTTTACAAAATAAATTTAAAATATTTTTATAAATGACTAATCCAGCAAAATCAACTACTCCGCTTCTTGATAAAGTTAATTTTCCACACGATTTAAAACAATTTTCTATTGATGAAATTAAACAAATTTCTGATGAATTGAGACAAGAAACCATTGCTAGTGTTGCAAAAACTGGTGGTCATTTGGGAGCTGGGCTTGGCGTTGTTGAGCTTACTTGTGCTTTGCACTATGTTTTTGATACTCCGCACGATAAATTAATCTGGGATGTTGGTCACCAAGCCTATCCACATAAAATCTTAACTGGTCGACGTCACAAAATGCACACCATTAGAAAACCTAATGGTTTGGCTGGTTTTACTCGTCGCGAAGAAAGTGAATACGATCCGTTTGGGGCAGGGCACAGTTCGACCTCGATTTCAGCGGGGCTTGGTATTTCTGTTGCTAAAAAATTTAAACAAGAAAAATCACATGTTATTGCGGTAATAGGAGATGGTGCAATGTCGGCTGGCATGGCGTTTGAAGCAATGAATAACGCAGGCGCACTCGAAAATGAATATTTTAACGATAATCGTTTGATCGTGATTTTGAATGACAACGATATGTCGATTGCACCCCCAACTGGAGCGATGTCGCATTATTTTTCGCGCCTAGCTTCCTCTAAATCATATTTAAAGATTCGTGATTTGTCGAAAAAAGTTGTCGATAAATTACCTAATTCCGTCGGCAAATATCCGCGAAAATTTGAAAAATCTCTCAAAGACTGGTGGATGGGAGGTAATATTTTTGAAGAGCTAGGATTTTATTATATTGGCCCAATCGACGGGCATAATTTAGATATTTTGATTCCAATTTTACAAAATATTCGTGACGACAAATCTTCTGATCCAATCCTAATTCATTGCGTTACTCAAAAAGGCAAGGGGTTGACCGATAAAATGCAAAGTAGTGACAAGCTTCATGCGGTTTCAAGTTTTGATCCTTCAACTGGAATCCAAAAAAAATCTTCATCACAATTTTTAACTTTTTCAAAAATTTTTGGCACTAAATTAGCCAAAAGCGCAAATAGTGATGATAAAATTTTAGCCATCACCGCTGCGATGCCAAGCGGAACTGGGCTTGATGTTTTTGCGAAAGATCATTCTGCGAGAATTTTCGATGTTGGTATTGCCGAGCAACATGCGGTAACTTTTTCAGCAGGTCTTGCGGCAGAGGGTATGAAGCCATTTTGTGCAATTTATTCGACCTTTTTGCAAAGAGCCTACGATCAAATAATTCATGACGTAGCTTTGCAAAAATTGCCAGTTAGATTTGCGATTGATAGAGCGGGTTTTGTTGGAGCTGATGGTCCGACTCATGCGGGTTCGTTTGATATAGCTTATTTGGTTAATATTCCGAATTTTACTGTTATGGCACCTTCAAATGGTCAAGAATTAGTTAAAATGATAAATACTGCACAAAATATTAATAATGGTCCGAGTGCCTTCAGATTTCCTCGAGCTGAAGCCAATTGTGATATTGATTTTAATGACAACGAAATTCTTGAAATTGGTAAAGCAAAAATTCTTCAAAAAGGCTCGAAAGTAGCAGTTATGGCTCTCGGCACCATTTTAGAAAATGTCATTGAGGTCAGTAAAATTTTAAAGCAACAATATAATTTAGAAATAACCATAGTTGATGCCAGATTTGCCAAGCCTTTTGATGAGGATTTGGTACTAAATTTAGCTCAAACTCATCAATTATTGATAACTATCGAAGAGGGTGCAATTGGCGGTTTTGGCAGTTTGGTGGGCAATTTTTTGCATAATTCTTCTGTCCTTGATGATGGCAAATGTAAATTTCGATCGCTGTTTATGAAAGATGAGTTTATTGAACAAAATGACATCGCAAAAATGCGCATCAATGGCAATTTGGGGGTTGATTTTATTGTGGATTTAATCGCCAAATTAAATTAATATCCTTAATAATTTACCACAATCCCGTGCCGATCCGAGTATCGCCTATGCCAGTCATTTTGAATATATTACCAAGACTATGAGCCATCGGATCGTATCTTTCTTCGTCGGCAACTGGCGGGGCCATATCGGCAGTTTTAAGAGTGCCAATGATAGTTTGTCTGCAAAAATAGTGACCCATCCAAAAAACAGTGTTGTAGTCATTTAAATTCTTTTTTATCTCGGCGGTATTATTCCAATTAATATCTTTCAGTTCTTTTTTATATCTTTTACGAATTTTATTGTAGTCTGGATTTGATGAGGCGATATCGGGGTCGCGCTTCCAAGTATAAAAAGATTGATAAATTGCCCCACCAAATTGCGTGCCAAGTCCAGATTCGCATCCATGAATCCAGCCTAGTTTATATCCTGGAGTGCCATCTTTTGGAATGTTTTTAAATATCCAGCCCATCGGCTTATACCAGTATTTAGTGCAAGCGCACGAATTAAATAAAATCAATAAACAAATTAGTTTTTTTAGGTTTGTTAAAGTTGATTTATTGACCATAATATGAGCCAGAATAACCTTGACCAAAAAATTGCCCTACTGAGCCACCTGCCCAAAATGGATTACTTGAGAATGCAGAGCCAGTTGTGCCACCACCTCCTTTTTGTAAAACATCGAAAATTCCATCAATTCCATTGCCTGGAGTTGTTAGGCTTTGACTAAATACCCCGCCATCAAATAAACCATCGCCAACGGTATTGTAATTTTGAGCCATCATAGTTGGGTCGTAATAATTCAAATAATTATCCGCTGAATTATGAACATTCGATATCACATGCATAAAGCAAAAAGACTGACCGCGGGAATGTCCAAAGCGATATTCGGAGTTGCCAATCATTTTTGGATCAAAGCGAAAACCTTTGTATTTAGCGCGATATAGTGGGTTACCGCGTGCATAAACAATATTTTCACAACCATCTCTGAAGCCTTTTTGAAAAGTTGGTGTTCCAGGGGGAATTTTGATATTCATCATTGAAAAAAAAGGTGTACCAGAATCTTTAATCCATTGGCATGAGGCGCTTGTAATTATTAGAAAAATTATCAAAAAAATTTTTTTCATTAACGAAAACCTTTCATGATTGAGCTCCAAATCGAAGATTTTTGTCTGATATAAGTTGAGCGAAAACAATACCAAAATGCTAAATCCCATGCGTCGCGATAATCTGATGAATTGGCGATTAAGTAACCATCAATTTTATTGTTACGATAAAACATTTTATAAAAAGTATTTGATCCACCCGAAATTCCGGTCTCGCAACCATCTTGCCATCCAAGGCGATATTCACCTGTTGCGTCATCGAGTTCTTGTTTAGCGTCGCGATCTGCTAGAGCTGGTAAAGATTTTTGCATTTTACTTGAACAATTTGGCAATGTAAGAAGGATTATCAAGAAAATAATGGATTCTTTAAAAAATATTTTATTCATTTTGAAAGTGGCGCATGTTGCATTGAATTGAAGCTGGTAAACGTGGTAGCATGAGTAACGCATGAAAAAAAGGCCATACGCCAGCCAGTTTGAAAAACTGAATCATGTTGATATACTCCAGTGCCATAGTGTGAACCAGAATCTTGTTGATAAACAAAAGCATTGGCAAAGGAACGATTGGCGAGGGCAGTTTTACATCCTGCGTACCACCCAGCCTTAAATTCTGGTGGACCATCTGGCACTCGTAAATCCATAGTGATTGGCTGATAAAAGCCAAAATTATCTGGCATCCGGCACGAAAAGCTCATTACCAAAATTATGGAAACAAATAGTATTTTTATATGATAGGAAGTTTTTGAAATCATATTACGGAACATCCCAATCAACGATATAAGTGCATTGTTCAATTCCGTCGAACCAACCAGTTGTATAATCTGAAGTTTTTTTCATTCTTTTAAAGTCGATTCTGGTTTCTAAATCTGACCCCAAACCCTTAGTAACGGCGCGCCAAGCTGAACTACATCCATCTTTAAAGCCTTTGCCATATTGGGTTTTGGTAGATGGAAAATTTTTAACACCCGTAAGTGGTCGTGGTTTAAATCCCCAGTTCCAATCATTCGGCATTGGCTCGTAGAGTAGGCATGATGAGCAGAATAATATTAGAACAAAAATCGGTATTTTTATTAATTTTAAATACATTATTAAGTGAGAATTTTATATCGCTAAGGTAATAATAATAACGAAAAAACACTAATTTTCTATAGATAAAATGCAAAAAAAATAGAGATTTTCGATTTATTATTTTTTTAAATATTTTAAATATAATAAGCGGTAATCAAAAAATTAAACGAAATTTATAAAAATTAAAATGTTGTGGCTTAAAGATAGACAAATCATTGAAATTTCAGGAGTTGATCGAACTGAATTTTTGCAAAGTTTAATTACTAACGATATTAAATTATTGGAAAATCAAGAATTGTTATATACGGCTTTTTTGAATGCTTCAGGACGTTTTTTTGCCGATTTTTTTATTTATAATAATGTTGATAAATTTTTTATAGATTGCCATCAATATCAAGCACATGAAATTATCAAAAAACTAAATTTATATAAATTGCGTTCAAGGGTCGAAATTTCTATAAATTCTGCTATCAGGGTGTTTTTTAATAGCCAAAATATTGGATTTTTGGATCCAAGAATGAAAAATTTTGGTTATAGATTTTATGATGATTTTGCTAAAATAGACAGCAACAATGCTCAAAGTTTAATTTATTATCATCAGCGTCGAATTGATTTTAAAATTCCCGAAGGAATATATGATTTAATACCCGAAAAATCATTTGTAGCCGAATATGATTTTGACAATTTAAATGCTATTTCTTACAAAAAAGGCTGTTATTTGGGTCAAGAAACAACTGCTCGCAATCATTATCGTGGGTCAATACGCAAAAAAATTGTTAAATTTGAAATTATAAATTTTAATGATTCAATTATTGATTTTCTTGGCTCTTTAAGCAATTTAAATTCTTTACAAATTGATGATGGAAATCTAAAATTTTTTGGTGTTAATAACCTAGAAATATTATCTTCATCCAATAATTCTATTGACAACCAAACTGATTTTAAATCGATTGGTTTGATTTTGTCGATGATTGTTAATTTTCAAGCTAAATCAGTAACTGGCCTAGCTCATATTAAACTTTTTGAAGATGAAACCAGTGAAAAAAATATGAATTCATCACAAAGTTTTTTAGGTAATAAAATTTTAATTACAAACTAACCTATTGAATGCAAATTTACCTTCCGATAGCTGAAATTCCTGTCAATATCTTCTTAGTTCTTGCGCTTGGATTGATCACTGGTTTTTTGGCTGGAATGTTCGGAATCGGCGGAGGTTTTTTAGCGACGCCTTTTTTAATTTTTATTGGTGTTCCATCGGCAGTTTCGGTATCAACATCAACTAATCAAATTATTTCTGCTTCAGTTTCTGGTCTTTTGGCGCATTTTAAAAAGGGTAATGTCGACATAAAAATGGGGCTATTTTTGGTTTTGGGCGGAATTATTGGTTCATCGATTGGTGTATCAATTTTTAAAATCCTACAAAATGCTGGTCAAATTGATTTAGTTATTGCTCTTACCTATGTGTTGTTTCTTGGGGCGATAAGCTTAACTATGCTTTCCGATAGTTTTAAAAATTTTATTGATAAAAAATTTGGAATGGATTGGCAACATCACCATGATGATCGCGTTAAGTTTCAATGGTTGTTGCGAAAAATTGATAAACTTCCTTTAAAAACTTATTTCAATAAATCTGAGGTTTATATTAGCATTTTTGTACCAATTATCATTAGTTTTGGAATTGGTATTCTAGTTTCTTTGATGGGTATCGGAGGTGGATTTCTCATGATTCCAGCCATGATTTACATCTTGCAAATGCCATCACATCTTGTAGTTGGCACTTCGTTATTTCAAATTGTTTTTATTGCCAGTAATGCCACTTTTCTTCAAGCAATTGCTGGCAATAATGTTGATATTGTTCTTGGGGCTTTGATGATTTTTAGTTCGGCAATTGGTGCTCAATTTGGTTCAAGAATTGCATATAAAGTTGATGCAAATGCAACTCGGGCTTTCCTTGCGGTGCTGTTATTATTAATTTGTTTTAAAATGATGTTTCAACTTTTTGCTGAGCCAAGCAACATTTATTCGCTAGAGATTTTGAAATGAAATTCAGGTTATTCTTAATCATATTTTTATTTATTATACATCACTTTGATGCTAGGGCTGTCCCACTAATATCTGGAATTTCTTCAAATGAAATTAATGTCGACACTGAATTTAAGGGCGCGCAAATTTTGTTATTTGGCGCTAAAAGTGATGCTGGAAATATCGTTATTTCGGTTCGCGGTCCCCGAAAAAATTTTATAGTTAGCAAAAAAGAAAATTTGCTCGGAGTTTGGTATAATGGCGAAAGAGTTCGTTTTAAAAATTCATACAGCTTTTATTCGCTATTTTCTACTTTCAATAATGGCCGAATGATCGAAGACAATTTGAACGATTTTGAGCTTGGTAAAAATAATATTAAATTTGAGATTTCCCAAAATCTTTCACCTTCAAAAATGAATGAATTTAGGATACAGCTGGTTGATTTGCTCGAAAATAAACAATATTTTGCATCTAATACCAAGCCAATTGATTTTTTGGACGAAACCCTATTTAAAGTGATGATCGATTTTCCAAAAAATATTTTGCTTGGTACATATGTTGTAGAAATTTATTTGATAAATAATGGCTCGATTTTATCGTACCAATCCATCCCAATTTATGTTAATCAAGTTGGGTTAAGTGCAAAAATTTCAGATTTTGCATCAAATCAGTCAGTCATTTATGGATTATTAGCGGTTTTTATCGCAATTTTTGTAGGTGTTTTAACCAACTATTTTTTTGTAAAATTTATTAAAAAATAAATCATCATTTCATGTCGACCATTATTGCCTGTATTGATTCCACTAATGCCTCTGAAAATGCTCTGCGATACGCAACTCATATGGTTAAAAGAAACAATTTAAAGCTCCAAATTCTGGCTGTTATTGAAGGTTCGCATCGAAATTTGTTGTTTGCAAGTGAGGCAATTTCGAATCAAAAGCGCAATCAAATTCAAAAACATCTTAAAAAATTAGTCGATAATATTTGCTTGCCAAATGGCATAGAACCATCGATATCATTACGCGAAGGTGATATTGTCGCTGAAATTACGAAAGAAATTAAAGCAGTTGGAAATTGTAAAATGATCGTGTTCGGAAAATCACAAAATTTTCAATCTGATAACACGGTTTTACCAAAAATTGTTGGTAAAATTGGCGACAAAATCAATGCTAGCGTTATGATTATTCCGCAAAATATTTCAGAAGATTTTTGGAATATTTTCTCGTAAAATATGTTTAAATCTTTTTTCACAATCTCTTTCTTTATCTCTCTATCAAGAATTTTAGGTTTTATTCGCGATATTTTAATTGCTAGATATATTGGAGTTAGCGTTTTATCCGATGCTTTTTTTGGAGCATTTCGTGTGCCAAATTTTTTTCGACGGGTTTTTGCAGAAGGAGCTTTTAATTCAGCTTTTGTACCAATTTTTATAGAAAAAATAAATTACAAAAATAACGATGAAAGCCCACAAAATACTCGTTATTTTTTAGCTAATATTTTTTCGATTCTACTTTTTAGTTTGTTAATTTTTGTAATAATTTTTCAAATTTTCATGCCTTTTTTTATGAAAATTTTGTTTCCGGGGTTTTTCGCTGATCCATTCAAATCCCAACAACTTGTAAGTTTCTCAAGAATTACAATTTTCTACTTAATTTTTATTTCATTAGTTTCTCTATTTTCGGGCGTGCTTAATTCTATCAATAAATTTGCTGTTCCGGCCTCGTCGCCAATTATATTAAATTCAATATTAATTTTGGTGGTATTATTTTTTGGAAAATTTTTTCCCAATTATGGCTACGCTCTATCTTGGGGAGTTTTTGTTGCAGGAATTATGCAATTTATTGTTGTTAGTTATGCGGTTTATAAAAATGGTTATTTGGTTTATCCAAAAATTCCAAAACTTAATGCTGATATAAAAAAGTTTTTTCGTAAACTTTTGCCCGGAATTGTTGGCGCAAATGTTATGCAAATTAATTTATTGGTCGATTCGATTTTCGCCAGTGCTATTGCTGGCGGGGTGTCTTATTTGTATTATGCTGATAGAATTAATCAACTTCCGCTAGCCATGATCGGAATTGCAATTGGAATTGCATTATTGCCAAATTTATCTCGACGCATCAAAAGTGGCGAATTTGATTCAGCAATTAAGCTTCAAAATACTGCTCTCGAAGCTAGTTTGATTTTAGTTATGCCTGCAACTTTGGCTTTAACAATTTTGTCTTATCCAATAATTTCAACCCTTTTTCAAAGAGGAGCCTTTGGTGAAAATGAAACTAATTTTGTGAGCAAAGCCCTGATGTTTTATTCGTTTGGGTTGCCATCATTTGTTTTAGTAAAAGTTATGGAGCCGGCATTTTTTTCAAGGCTTGATACCAAAACCCCTATGAAAATTGCGTTATGTTGTTTGTGCAGTAATATTGGTCTTAATTATATTTTTTATTTAGCGCAATTGGGTTTTGTTGGAATCATCTTAGCATCAGTTATTTCTAGTTATCTAAATCTATCGCTTTTGATAATTAATCTACTTCGCAAAAAACTTTTTTATTTTGAAAATCATTTTCTCAAAAAATTATTACTCATAATTATACCATCTTTATTGATGGCTTTTGTGTTGTTATTTTTAAACAAATATTTTTCATTAAAGCATAATTTTAATAATATTATTGAGCTTTCAATCATGATAATTGCTGGCTTGATAAGCTATTTTATTGCAAGTTTTTATTCAGGAAGTTTAGATATTTTGATTGGAGTTTTAAAGTTAAAGCGCAAAAAAAATGATCAACCCCCATCTCAATAGTGAGCAAGAATATCAAAATCAAAAACAAGAATTTATCTGCAATTTTTTAAAATCTCTGGGTCATAAAATTGAGTTTATTTGGATTGGTAAAGGTTCGCGTCGCAGAGTTGTTTTTCAGGTTGATAAACACAATAATCTGGGTTTTTTTCGATCCAAAACCAATGATTTGATCAAAATTGAGAATTATGATTTGGCTGAAAAGGTTATAGAAGATTTAATTCCATTTTTACAAAAATTTATTAAAAAATTTCAGCAAAATATATTAAATCAAATCGTGGTAACAAATTTCGATAACGGTATTGATGTTGTTTTTCGCTTTAATTCACAGCCTTCATCGCATGATGAGCGCAAAATAGTTGATTTTGCAATCGATCAAAAAATCAATTGTAGTTGGCAATTTAAAAATCAAATTACACCAATATATTTACTTAAAAAAAATCAAATATTTTGTGAAAATTTAAAGATAGAAGTTGATAGTGATGTTTTTATACAGCCTACAAAAACAGGCCTTAATCATATAATTAATTTTCTAAAAAATAATATTCATGATTCTTCTGAAATTAAAAAAATTGCTGATTTATATTGTGGGTTTGGAGTTTATTCTTTTAGTTTAATCAATGAAAATCTAAGTTTTGAATGTTTCGAAGGTTCGGATTCAATGGTCGAAATAATAAAAAATAATGCTAAAAATTATAAATTATCCCAAAAAATTCGTCCTTTTGTTCGTGATTTATTCAATGATCCGCTAAATCTCAAAGAGTTGGAAGCGTTTGATGATATTATAATTAATCCTCCGCGAAATGGTGCTGAACCGCAAATTAAAAATATAGCCAAATCGGGTGTAAAAAAACTCCAATATATTTCATGCAATCCTGCAACTTTCCTTAGAGACGCAAGAATTCTCATTGACTCAAAATATAATATTTCTAGCATGTTTTTATTAGATCAGTTTTATGCTACTAATCATTCTGAAGTTTTAACTAATTTTATTAAATCCTAACCAACATGTCTTCTTCCCAACAATTAGAAATTTTAAAAAATCTTGAAGGTTTTTTTGGCAATACACCAATTGTTGAAGTATCTTTTAAATACAAATCAAAAGTTAAAAAAATTTATGCCAAATATGAAGCATTCAATTTCAGTGGCTCAATCAAGGATCGAATTGCTCTTCATATTTTAAAAAAATCTTACGAAAAAAATCTTATCCAAAAAGGTGATGTTATTGTTGAAGCAACTAGCGGTAATACCGGAATTGCCTTTAGTGCTTTGGGTCGAGCTTTGGGTCATAAGGTTAAAATATTTATGCCCGATTGGTTGAGTAAAGAGCGCTATGATACCATAGAGCTTTATGGTGCCGAAGTTATAAAAATTTCAAAAGAGCAGGGTGGTTTTTTGCGATCTATTAGCGAAGCCAATGAATTTGTTGCTAAAAATCCTAATGCTTTTTGCCCACAACAATTCACCAACATTGAAAATATAAACTCTCACTTTGAATATACGGCTCCCGAATTATTTAATAATATTCAAAAACTTGGTGTTAAGCTTAGTCATTTTGTTGCTGGAGTTGGAACCGGAGGCACAATAATGGGTTTTCATAAATATTGTTTAGCCAATAATTTACCAGTTAAATGTCATCCTCTTGAGCCTCTTAACTCGCCAACTTTAAGCACGGGTGGTAAAAAAATTGGTCAACATCGCATTCAAGGAATTAGTGATGAATTTATTCCAGAAATCTTAAAACTAAATGAGCTCGAAAAAATCGTTAGCGTTGATGATGCTGATGCCGTAATTATGGCACAAAAAATCAACCAAGCTGGACTTTCGGTTGGGATTTCATCTGGGGCAAACTTTATTGGTGCTTTAAAACTTCTTGAAGAAAATTCTCAAGATTTTGGCGTTGCCACAATTTTTTGTGATTCGGCCTTAAAATATTTATCAACAGATTTATGCAAAATAGAACCGCTCAAATCAATTCTCTTAAGCCCAGATGTTGAGATTCTTGG
>VGDJ01000001.1 GCA_016869775.1 Alphaproteobacteria bacterium | reverse complement strand
TATCCCTAATTGTTGTGGCTTGCTGATTTTGACTATTAAGTTCATGGCAAATTGAATCTTCTTTACTATATAAAAGATCGAAGTGGCCGCCGGGATTATATAAACATATCGTATCTTGATCACGATTTCCTAAAAAATTAGGGTTCTTAATTGTATTTGCTTTAAATGTGAGAATTGTGAGCGATCCACCGTTATTTCGCATGCCCCGAGTTAGATCATTAACATAAGGCACAAGCATAGCCTCTTCATAACTTGTTGCAAAATTATTTCCTGCCTTTTGGATATAACCTTTGTATGTATTATATATATCGATATTTGCTTGATGAGCACTCGCAAGTTCATTTTTATTTGGGCTTCTTGCCCGATCTAATCTTGTTTGTTCTCCAGCAATTTTTAGATCATAAATTTGAATCAAAGTTTGATGTTCTTTAATCAAAATTTCTTTAGCGAGTTGCGTGCCAAGGTTGCCTTCTCCTTTTTCTTGCAACATTTGATTGAGTTTTATTCGATCTAAACCTTTGTTTAAGGCACTAGAATCAACAGACTTTGCTCGCTCTTCGATTTGGTTAATTATGTTTGAAGCACCTGGAAAAAGTTTGGCAACGTTATCTTTAAATTTTTGCCATTTATGTTGATCGTTCACGCATTTATTTAATATTCCAACCAAGCAAGAGTTCAGATAACAAGCGCCGTTGCCACGAATTGTTTGATGATAAGGGAAAGAAGTGCGCGCCATCTCATCAAATTTTTCTGGTACCGGGTATATGGCTGAAGCAATTCCAATTCCATTTCCGGAAGTATAGTTGTTGTTAGCTTCGGTATATGAGTCAACAAACCATTTGTGGTTATCTGTGTTTTGAGGGGCTGAGGATTTCAAATTTTAAATTAAAATTTTGTGAAAATTGTTTTTTAAGAGAGATAAAATAAGGTTTTTTAAAAAAATTATAAGCCAAATTTGTTGAAGGAAATTCGTTCTTCGATTTTATTTAAGATATCTTCAAAGGCTTGGCCACTAAGACCCAAAGATTTTTCGCTAATTAGATTTTTTATAAAAGTTTTTCTTGGAGTGATCTCAATAAACTCAACATCATCACCAAATTTTTCTTGCATTTTTTGACGCAAATCGGCAATGCCATCAATCAAACCAAGTTTAAACGCGGTTGAGCCGGCCCAAAAAGCGCCCGTGAATAATTCATCTGGCGATTTGTTGATTTTGGTTGCTCGGTGCAGGCTTACGATGTTTTTGAAATTGTCAAAAATGTCTTTTTGCGCCTCTTTAAGAATGGCAATGTTGTCAAGATCTTCAGGCAAAAATGGGTCGAGAATCGCTTTGTTTTTGCCTTCGGTATAAATGCGTCTTTCAACGCCAATTTTTTTGATTAAATCAACAAATCCAAAGCTCGAAAAGATTACGCCAATCGAGCCGATAATCGAAGAATTGTGAGCGTATATTTCGTCGCCACTAAGTAAAAGCCAATAACCGCCAGATGCTGAGACGTCTTGAGCAAAAGTATAAACTGGAATTTTATGCTTTTTTGATAGTTCGCGAATAAAATTATAAATTAGTTCAGATTGAACCGGAGAGCCACCGGGAGAGTTGATAGAGATGGCAACGGCAGATATTTTTTTGGTTTCAAAAGCTTTTTTTAAAAGTGGCGCTTGATTTGAAAAATTTATTCCTGATTCAAGTTTAGAGTCTTTGCCAATAATGCCCGATAAATTGATGGTAGCTACTCTGGGAGTTTTGTTGAGTCCAAAAATTTTAGTGAAAATTTTAGTGAAAAAACATTTATTATGATTGCAGTGTGTCATTGGTTTTTTGATAAAAAATTGATAAGTCCGACAGTGAGATTTGTTTCTTAAGTAATTGAATTACATAAGTCGAAATCCAAAAAATTATAAATAAAATTAAGACTGATGAGATTGAAATCCAAATACCATTTGTCCCAAAAGTTTTCATCAGTAAACCAGTGTTAAGTAAGCCACATATTGTCCCAATTAGGGCAATTCTGGTAAAGGCGCTGGTTACAATTAGTCTTTGGCTTGATTGATATTTTTCATTTATCAAAACAATGGCTGGCAGTTTGAGACCTGACATAGAGCCAAATAAGCAAAAAAATAACACCAAAATATTTTCAGAATCACTGTAATTATATATCAAATAAATGATTGCCAAGGCACAAGAAGCTGAGCAAATCATGATGAACCGGCGGTTTAAAATATTGCATAAGATCCCGACTGGAATAAAAAAAATGGTGCCAAAAAGTAGGGCGGTTAGAAGCATTGAAGCCTCATTTTGAGGCATGCCAAGCTTAATTCCATAAACAATTGAGAAAGCGCTACATGATGACATTATAAAACTGCAAGTAAAAGCTGAGGCAAATATTTTTGGTGAATTTTTGATATAACGCCAAACAGCGATTTTTTTTTGTTCGCGAACGATCGAGTCAACTTTTTTAAGACGCAATAATGGGAGCGCTGAAACTATAAATAATGAACTCGCAAGCATAAAGCTCCAGATTGAGTCGTTGGTATTTAAGAGTTTAAGTAAAATTGGTCCGATCCCATTACCAATTGCCACAAGTGTCGAGCCAATAGAGATAATGATTGAGCGAATTTGAGGTGGAGTTATGTCAATCATAGTAGTATTGCGGGTCACTGATGAGGTAAACATTGAGGTGCCATAACAATAAAATCCACAACCAATAATTAATAAATTTAAACAATAAAATACTGCATAAACCTGCGATAAAACTAGCTAAAATAATGCTTTTAACCAAGCCAATTTTATGCCCAAGGGATGGTAAAAAACGTGAAAAAACAACTCCCGCTCCAATCTGGGTAATGGTGGACAAGCCAATTAAAATTTCATTTTTGACATGATATTCAAGTCGAACCGCAACTAAAACCATAATAATGCCATAACCAATTGCTGATAAAAAAATCGAACTAAAAACCGCTAGCAAATCTTGAAATAATGCGATGTTCCAAGTGAAGTCTTTGTTTTGGTCAATTTTATTAAGTGGAATCGGAGAGAATCCTTCGTTAGTGTAATCAAAATTTCTAGAAACCTGATGGTTATTGCGAAAGAAAATTAACATTTAATGATTATGAGAATTTACGAATATCAGTTAAATGTCCATTGATTGCGGATGCTCCAGCCATAGCAGGACTTAAGAGATGAGTTCTGCCACCCCGACCTTGGCGACCTTCAAAATTGCGATTGGAGGTTGAAGCGCATCGTTCGCCATTTTCAAGTTTATCAGCATTCATAGCTAGGCACATTGAACAACCTGGTTCGCGCCATTCAAAGCCAGCTTCAATAAAAATTTTATCTAAACCTTCAAGTTCAGCTTGTTCTTTTACCAAACCTGAGCCCGGAACGACCATGGCTAATTTAATATTTTTGGCAATTTTTTTACCCTTAACAACAGTGGCCACGGCTCGCAAATCTTCAATTCTGCCATTGGTACAAGAGCCTATAAAAACTTTATCAATATTAATTTCTTCGAGAGGCGTTCCGGCTTTTAAACCCATATATTCGAGTGAGCGAGTAACAGCTTCTTGTTTTGACTTATCACTAAAATCTGAAGGACTAGGTACTTTGGCTGAAATTGGCAGAGTATCTTCCGGACTTGTGCCCCAAGTAACTTGAGGTGCAATATCTTCGGCTTTGAGGTAAATTTCTTTATCATATTTTGCGCCGGTATCAGATTTTAGCGAGCGCCAAAACTCAACGGCTTTATCCCAATGTTGTTGCTGTGGCGCCATTGGTCGACCCTTAAGGTATGAAAAAGTTTTTTCGTCAGGAGCGATCAATCCTGCTCTAGCGCCGGCCTCGATTGACATATTGCAAATGGTCATACGACCTTCCATCGACAAACTTTCGATAGCCGATCCAGCATATTCAATAACGTGGCCAGTAGCGCCAGCGGTGCCAATTTTGGCAATTATTGCAAGAATAATATCTTTAGCGGTTATGCCATTGGCGAGCTTGCCATCAACTTTTACCAAAAAGTTTTTAGCGCGCTTTTGAATCAGGGTTTGAGTAGCTAAAACATGCTCAACCTCAGAAGTTCCGATGCCGAAAGCCAACGCGCCGAATGCGCCATGAGTTGAAGTATGGCTATCGCCGCAAACAATTACCATTCCGGGCTGAGTGAAACCTTGCTCAGGGCCAACAATATGAACAATACCTTGTTTTTTGTCGTCTAAATCAAAATATTTGATGCCAAATTCACGACAATTTTGTTCGAGAGTCTCAACCTGAGTTCGTGAAGTTTGGTCTTTTATACCTTTAGTGCCGTTGTGGCGATCGCTTGGAGTGGTTGGAACATTGTGATCAGCAACAGCAAGATGGGCTTCGGTTCGACGTGGTTTACGATTTGAAATTCTGAGGCCTTCAAAAGCTTGAGGTGAAGTAACCTCATGAATGAGTTGGCGATCAACGTAAATAAGGCTTGAAGAGCCATCATCATCAACTAAATGTAAATCCCAAATTTTATCGTATAAAGTTTTTGGCATGATTTTTTGTAAAATGTCAGAGTTAATAATTATTTTTTTATATGGAAAGACCTCGAAATCTGTGTAAATAAAGTGTTGAGGCTTGATCAAATTAGTTGAAAAGATATTGAAGACAAAATTAAAATCAATTTCAATTATAAAAATTTTGAAGTTAAAATCCGATTTTTTAAATAAATTAAAAAATTTAATAGTTATTAATTGAAATTTTTAAACATGAATATTTTATTTTTAGGTGATGTGGTCGGCAGAGCTGGAAGGGTTGCGGTCTGTAATAATCTCTTAAAAATTAAAAGTCTTTATCAAATCGATTTTACTATTGTTAATTGTGATAACGCTTCAGGTGGTTTTGGAATTAGTCGTAATGCTGAGCAAGAGTTAATAAAAGCTGGAGCTGACGTTTTGACGGGTGGCGATCATATCTGGGATCAGCGCGAGGTATTAACTTTTATTAATCAATCTAAAAAACTTTTGCGACCGCATAATTTCCCAAATTCAACTCCTGGGGTTGGATATAGAGTTTTTGAAACTGCCAATTCACAGCGAATTTTAGTGATTCATTTACTGGGTCAGGTTTTTATAAAATATAATGTTAATTGTCCGTTTGAAGTGGCCGAAAATATAGTCAAAAATCATCCTTTAAAAAAACAAGTTGATGCGATTTTTGTGGATTTTCATGCCGAAGCAACTTCTGAAAAAATGGCGATGGGAAAATTTTTAGATGGTAAAGTTTCGGCGGTAGTTGGATCGCATACTCATATTCCGACAAATGATTGCCACATCATGGCGCAACAAACGGCTTACCAAACCGACGCTGGCATGTGCGGTGATTTTGATTCGGTTATTGGTATGGATAAAAATGTTCCCTTACAAATGTTTATTCACAAGCGTAAATTCGACAAAATGGAACCGGCAAAAGGTGAAGCCACAATTTGTGGTTGCGTAGTTGAGATTGATAACAAAACCGGTCTTGCCCAAAAAATATTTCCACTTAAAATTAATGGAATTTTAGGCGAACAAATTCTTTAATAAAAATCATAAATTCATTTTTTCAAAACTAACTCTAATTTAATTTCCAAAAATTTATGGAGGTCATTCCCAGTTTGCAAACATCAAACATCGAAAAGGCGCTCAAGATGCCAAAAAAGCCAAACTTTTTACTAAAATTATTCGCGAAATTACGGTGTCTGCGAAAACTGGGCAACCCGATCCCGAATTTAATCCGCGTCTTCGTAATGCTATAATTGAGGCGCGAAACAATAATATGCCCAAAGATCGAGTTGATGCCGCAATAAAAAAAGTTATCGCTGGAGGCGAGGGCGAAAATTTTGAAGAAATTCGTTATGAGGGTTATGCGAGTGGGGGAGTGGCAATTATCGTTGAAGCTCTTACTGATAATCGAAATCGAACTGCTAGCGAAGTTAGGAGTATCTTTACAAAAATGGGCGGGGCGCTTGGTGAAACTGGTTCGGTTGGATTTATGTTTGATAAAGTTGGAATAATCCAATTTGAGACCAAGGTTACTTGTGAAGAAAAGATCTTTGAGAGCGCTATTGAAGCTGGAGCTGATGATGTTGAAGTCAATGATGATTTTTATTTAATTATCACTAAGCCTGAAAATTTTATTGTGGTACGTGATATTTTAACTAAGCAATTTGGCGATGCGACCACTGCTAAATTAGACTGGAAAGCTAAAAATCTGATAGAAATAAGTGATATAGATCAAGCTCAAAAAATCCTTAAAATGATTGATTTGCTTGAAGATTGTGATGATGTGCAAAACGTCACTGGAAACTATATTTTTCATCAAGAAATTAGCGATAAAATTTAGCTCTTGTTCGCTGGATAAAACCCTAAATACCTTAAATTGCGCTTATTTTTTTAAAAAATTTTAATGATTAAAATTGGATTAAATTGGTTCTTTAGGATGGTTTTTTAGAGGTCGCAAAAATTCTGTGGTTTATTAAAATTAGCCTGAATGTAATAGCAATAACCCCTAATCGCATCGCTTAAAAAAGATTCAGAACTGCGCTGAACGTCGGCAATATTTTGCTTTATTGCGCTCTTTAAATTTAGATCATGATATTTCATTCGATATCCAGCTGAAATAAGTCCAGTGCGGTCTCGACCGGCATTACAATGAACGTATATTACGATTGGTTTATCAAGTTTTTGATGAAGATGAAAATGAATTTTATCAATAATTTTATCCAAATCTCGATGATATTTTTTGGTGATATTAAAAATAATTTGATTAGATGAATAGCCCATTAAAAGCAGTCTTGGAGATATTTCGGAGAAGTTTTCGAATTCACCAAGTTGTGGATTTTTTTTAAAAAATAATTCTTCATCTAAGATCTGGAAATAAGAATCTAGATTTAGCAAATTAATGTCGACCAAATAAAAGTCGTTTATGATATTTTTATTTTCGTCCTTGATAGTTTGGCTAATAATTTTTTTTAAATAGTTATAAGAAAAAATCTTTTCGCCGAATTTTTCAACAAAAGTATTGCTTCCGCGTATAAAATAATTTTTATCAACATTATCAACTATTTTAACCCGCGATCCATCAAATTTTTTAGGGTTTTTCTGAACCAAGAAAAACACTGTAATGCATACCAAAAAAGCTAAAATTATTAGGTTGATAACTTTATTTGCAAACTTCATTGAAATTTATTTGGAATAATTTTTTGAAATAAAGCTCTTGGTTTTATCGGCAACTTTGATATCTATGTTTAGAAGATCGATAATTGTATCAAAGACTTCTTGCTGAGTGTATTCGGGGCGTTTTTTTATCGTAATTGGTATTGATGATTTAACTATCAATGGAATTTGCGCTTGTTCGGGGGGTAAATCTATTCCCGGGGGCATGCCATGAAATATTCTTCCCTCTTCGAGCAATGACTCGCCATGATCGGATAAGTATATAAAAACATAATTTAGTTTAGATTTATCAAGAGTTTTGATGATATTTCCTACAACGTGATCAACATATAAAATGGTATTGTCGAAAGTATTGTAGAGCTCCTCTTTAGAGCATTTATTAATAACATCGGCATCCTTACAAATTGGCGTAAAAATTTGAAATTCTATCGGATATCTTTCGTGATAACTTGGGCCATGGCTTCCACCGCCAAGATGGAGAACTACAAGCCTTGGACCTGATTTATATTGGTGTAAATTTTCTTGTAAATATGGGATTGTATCTTCATCAAAGCATAATTTACCCCTTTTGCAGTTTGAGACTTTTATTTCACCAGGTATTGCGCAATTATCATAAAGTGAATAATTGACATAACATGAGGTATCGATGCCCAGTTTTGAGGTTATTGCGGTGAGCGGGATGTCATTTTTTACCAAAATTTCTGGGAGCGCATAAAGTGTCGAACCAATTTTTGCTTTACCGTTGAGTACATGAAGTTTTTTATCTTTTGATAAAATCGGATTTGTTTGTCGATCATAACCATAAAGTTGAAAATTTTTTTGGCGTGAAGTTTCGCCAATCGCAAGAACTACAATCAAATCTTCTTGTTTTAGTACTTTGCCTTCGACTTTAATGTCGCGCGGTGTTGATGAGAAAAACTTTTTGCTAAAAGTGTGATTAAATGCGCTCAGAGAGCTTCTGATATAGTTAGTCGGCATAACTATATAAACAATTTTTTTACGCGATAAATTTACGGCACGATGAATTGAGTTATATTGTGAATAACCAAATCCAACGGCTATGGCTAAGCTAATTAATATTATTTTGAGTGATTTAATAAAATAATTTTTAGGAAAAATAATTGTTAATCGAGTTATGAAAATTATTGGTAAAAGACTCAAAAAAATAACATAAGGGATCATTTGAAGTGATAAAAGCGAATGCACTTCAGATTTATCTGTGAAGAGCGCGTTCATAACCATCGTTCGATCAACTGAAACATCATATTTTTTGATAAAATATGCAACTATGGTAGAAAAAATGCACAGAATTATAGCAATAATTTTAGTGGTTTTGCGATGACAAATTAATAAGAAAAAAATTAAAAATATCGCGTAGGCTAATGCAAAAAAAGCCCCAAGGCCAAGATAATCAATGGAGTCACGGTTTTTAAACCAAATAGTAAATTTCTCTAAAAATAGAGAATTGCATACAAAAAACATCAAGGTGCAAAATGCGATGCTAAAAGTATGAAAATTAACCATGAAGTTAGATTTTTTTAAAAAAGATCGGGGTTTCATTTTAAAATTTTTTTGATTACTAGATAAAATATGAAAATTTATGGACAAATTCCGCGCATTCTTTTGAAGGCTTTGGCAATTCCTTTGAGGTTGTATTCGTCAACCGCGAACGTCCCAACAGCTGAATCACTTCGTATTTTAACAATATTTCCTCTAAGAAGATTTTGAATAATTTGTGAGTCTTCATAGCGATTCTTAGCCCATGCGAAATCGCTCTTGGTTTTTAAACGAAATTGATATGAATCGATTAACATTAAAATATGGCTACTAATTTTATAATCAAAGCCCCCAAAAATGCTAATTTCTTCAACTCGATCTTTTTGAAAACGAGTGATTATTAAATAAGGTTTTTTGCGCGAAGTATCATTGCTTTCGCTTTTAATTGGGTAGTTAACAATGTAGCATTTTTTAAAATCCGAGTCATCATCAGAAATTTCATAAATTTGCCAATTATAAAAACTGCTATCAAGAGTTTGAGCGAATGAAAAGTTTGCGATAAAAAGAATTAAAACAAAATTTATAAAAAAATTTTTTTTATTCATGATTTATAAATTTGTAAAAATTATGAAATTCTATGAAGTGAATATTCGAGAATCTCAAGCATTTGATTTTTAAAGGTATTATTTTCAAAAAAACTTAGATTGTTTGAAGCTTCAACTGCAATTTGACTCGCTAATTTCTTGCACTGATTGAGAGCGTCATATTTTTTTATAATTGCTAAAACTTTTTCAAATGATGCTAAATCTTTTTGTGATTGATGAAGATTTGTTGTGAAAGTTTCGGAAATAAATTCTTGTTCTTGTGAATTGGCGGATTGCAAGGTTTTGATAATTGGAAAAGTTATTTTGCCCTCAAAAAAATCGTTACCCAAATCTTTGCCAAGAGTTTCTTGGTTTGACGAATAATCTAAAATATCGTCAACTATTTGAAATATCATTCCAATGTTTTTGCCGAAATCTCTGAGATTTTTAATTTGTTGGTTTGGAAGATTATTTATTAATGCTCCAACCTCACAACAAGCTGAAAATAAAACGGCAGTTTTACCGAAAATTATTTCAAAATATTTATCAGTGGAAATATGAATATTGTGAGAGTTTTGAAGTTGAAGAACTTCTCCATCAGCAATAATTGAAGAGGTTTTTGATAATAATTCCAAGACCGCGAGATTTTGGCTTTTGACCATTAATTGAAAAGATAAAGAAAATAGATAATCACCCACTAAGATTGAAGCTTTGTTATCCCAAATCGCATTGGCAGTTTTTTTACCACGACGAATTTCGCTCATATCGACCACGTCATCATGCAACAGGGTGGCGTTGTGAATCATTTCAACGGCAGAAGCTAGGTTGAGATATGATTCAGGATTTGTTGAGCCACATAATTTTGAAGTAATAATAAGTAGTAGCGGTCGAATTCTTTTGCCTCCAGAATTAATAAGATTTTTGGTAATTTCCTGAATTAAATCAGATTTGCCAACGCTATTGGATAAGATTATGTCATTAACAGCATTAAGTTCTGATGAGTATAAATTGGTGATTTGGTTAATTTTTTGCATCCTTAGTCTTTGTTATGAAGAATCAGAATTTTATTGCGACATTCTTCAAGTTTTGCAGATATGTCTCGAAGTGATGAACGAGTTGCGTCAACTAATTGTGAACTCTCACCAGTTTTGACATATTCAATATATTGATTAGCGAGAAAATCGGCGCATTTTTCAAATCTTTCGATGGCCTCTTGAATAATTTCGAATTGCTGTTCGGCTATTTCATCTTGGCTATTCTCAGTTATTTGAACCAGTTTTTCAGCAAAATCATAATATTGAATGATTTCGTTGTATAATTGCTCTTGCTTTGAAGTTGCCATGGTATTTATTTTAAGTTTTTAAGATAAATCATTTACTAAATTGTATGATTTTAGAATATCTTGGCTAGATATTTTGAAATCATTTTTGGCCCATAATATTTTTAACTTTTTAAGTACCTTAGAAAGCTTGTTTTTTGGACAATTAATTGCGATTAAATCATTTATGGTGATTGGAAACAACGGTATTGGCTTATTTATAATGTAACTAATTATATTTTCCAAGTCATTTTCTGAATGCTTCGAAGGATTTTTGGCAAAAAAAATTACAAAAAAACTAACCAAAATATCTTTTGAAAATTCTATTAAAAATAGGTTAATTTTTGTTAAATCAAAATTATTAATCATAAGCTCATTTTGAAAATTTTGATAAAGTTGGATAAATTTTTTTTCAAAATTTTTAGCTCTAAAATTTTCATAAAAAAGTTTTTTGTCAAAATTACTATTCACAAAAATTGTAGTTATTTTGCTTAAAAACAAGTTTTTTTGAGGAATAAGATTTGTAAAATTTAAAAGTCTTTCAAAGCCAAGATTATCGATGTTTGATTGCCATAATATTTGATCAAAATTTTCGTGATTAATGAGTTGTAAAATTTTATTTAATTGTTGGTGATCAGGTGATTTTAGAATTTTGCAAAATTCATCACGAACGCGCTCCTTTGAAATAATTTTGAGGGATTCTTTTAAATCAATGCAAGCCTGCAAACCTTGCTCATCAAGGTTTTTGCTGAAATAACTTGAAAATCTAAAAAATCTTAAAATTCTTAAGGAATCTTCTTGTATTCTTTGTTTTGGGTCGCCAATAAAGCAAACCCTTTTATTATTTAAATCATTTATGCCGTTAAAATAATCATAAATATTGCCAAATCTATCAAGATAAAGAGCGTTAATTGTAAAATCTCTTCTTTTTGCGTCTTCGATAAAATCATCGGTAAAAGCTACTTCGCAATTGCGACCAAAATGCTGTATATCTCGTCGTAAAGTGGTAATTTGAAATTGAAATTTACCAACCAAAGCGGTGATTGTTCCATGTTTTAAGCCGGTAGGAATTGATCTAATATTATTTTGCAAAAGTAAATCTTGAACTTTTTTGGGTTCAAATATGCAGGCGAAATCAAAATCATTGATTTGATGATTTAATAACAAATCTCGAACACATCCTCCAACCAAACGAATATTATCACCAAAGATATTAAAAATTATTCGAGTTTCGTTTGGAAGTTTAGATAAAATTAAAGATTTTTCGGTTTCTAAAATCATTTTATGGTGGTTAAAAATAAACCCAATTCATTGGCTTTTTTGATAACATTTTCTTTGTCTAAAACTAAGGTATTATTGGTTTCTATGGCAATTCCAATTATTTTGGCTTTGGCACATTTTTCGATAGTTTCAACTCCTATTGTTGGAAGATCAGCCTTAGTAGTTTGATAAATTTTTTTCATTTTAATTAAAATGGCATTTTTGGCAAATTCAGCTTCAAGCTTAGAGCATCTTGCAATCATTTCATCTGTTCCTTCAAGCGCTTCAACCGCAATAATTTGTTTTTGTGAAACTACGATCGATTGTCCAACATCGAATTTTGAAAAATGCTTGATTGCTTTGGCACCAATTTCGATGTCGATCAAATTTTGAGTATTTGGTAAAATTTTTGTTAAAGTTGTTTTTGTTGATATAACGCAATCGAGTAGTTCATCAATTCTAATAATTTTTAAACCCTCTTTTTCAAAGAAATTTATAACTGTTCGAAGAACTGCATCGTCGCCTAAAATTTTGTTGGCGATAATTTTGCCAAGTAAAATTGCACCCTTTTTATCTACCTTCAAACTTGCAAAGTTTGGCTTAGTAACCGCTCCGATAAAAACAATATGTTTCAAATTTTCATCTTTAAGTATTTTAAGAAATTTTTCAATTTCACCGTAGCCGAGAGTTATTGGATTATATCTTGAGTAATCAATTTCATAATTTTCGCCATGCAATAAAAATAATTTAAAGCGCCGATTTTTGGTTAAACAATCATCGATTAATATTTTTGGCAATTGACCGCGTCCTGCGAATATAGAGATTGGAAAAAGGTTTGAATTATCCAGCATGATTTAAAGAAGCGCCCCCATCGATTGATAAAATTTGTCCATTGATAAAATCGTTTTTGAGTAAAAATTCGAGAGTTTGAACAATATTTTTAGGGTGTCCAATTTTTTTAACTGGAATTATTTTTGAAGTGATATGAGCGTGGTTTATGCATGAATCGGTTGCAGGCAAAATGTATCCTGGTGCTAAAGCGTTAACTCTGACCATGGGTGCCAATTGAAGAGCTAACATTTTGGTAAATTCTGCTAAACATTTTTTTGATAAAAGATAATAAAAATTTATGGTATCGTAACGAGCGATATTTTTGTCGATCATGTTAATAATTTGGGCATCAGAAATGTTGTTATTGATAACATTTTTAGCGAAAAAATAACTTAGAAAAGTTGGCGAAATTAGGTGAATTGCGAGGTTTTTTTCGAACTCATCCTCGATATTTTCGATGAATTTTGATTTATTAAAAATTGAAGCATTGTTGATTAGTAAATTCCAGTTCGGAAAGTTGTTGATCATGTAATTTGCAATTTCACGGGTCGAGGATTTATCGCTTAAATCTCCACCAACTATGCCTCCATTAATGCGATATTGTTGTTTTAAAAATTTCAACAATTCTTGTGCAGATTTTTCTGATTTATTATAATGAATAACCACATCATAGTTATTTTGTGCCAAAAATATTGCCATTTCTTTACCAATTCTTTGACTACCGCCCGTTATTAGGGCGCATTGTTTAGTTTGATTGGTCATTGTTATCGTGATATAGTTTAATTTGCTGAAGAAGAGCGCGTAAAACTTCATCAATTCCATCATTAGTGAGTGCTGAAATTTTAAAAATTTGCGGAGCTTGATTGTGGTTTTTGCTAACAAATTTTTTAAGTTGATTAAATTTTTTAGTTAAATCTTTTGAGTCAATCATATCGATTTTATTTAGAGCAATAATTTCGGGCTTGGTAAGTAATTCTTCATTATAACCGGCCAATTCTTGACGAATAATATTGTAATTTTCAACAATATTTTCAGCAGTTGCATCAATAAGATGAAGCAAAACACCGCACCTTTCGATGTGCTTTAAAAACCTATCGCCCAAACCTTTACCCTCACTTGCGCCCTCGATTAAACCAGGAATATCGGCTAGAACAAATTCCTTATTATCAACGTAAACAACTCCTAATTGAGGTTTTAATGTTGTAAAAGGGTAATCGGCGATTTTAGGTTTAGCTCGAGTTGTTACCGATAAAAATGTTGATTTGCCAGCGTTAGGCATGCCGAGCAATCCTGCATCCGAGAGAAGTTTTAATTGAAGTCTGACCCAAAATTTTTCACCTTCTTCACCTTTTTGAGCATAAGTTGGTGCGCGATTTGTCGAGCTTTTGAAGTTTGAGTTGCCAAGTCCGCCTCGTCCACCCTTGGCGATGATAATTTCTTCGCCATCATTCATTAGGTCGGCAATTAATTCATGATTCTCCTCATTAAAAATTTGCGTACCGATCGGAACATTCAAGATAAGATTTTCACCTGATAGGCCGTTTTGATTTCGACCTCTTCCAGACTCACCGTTTTTAGCAAAAAAATGTTGTTTAAAACGAAAGTCAATCAAAGTATTGAGATTTTTAACGCATCGAAAAATTACGCTACCGCCGCGACCACCGTCGCCACCATCTGGTCCTCCGCGTGGAATAAATTTTTCTCTACGAAAGCTTGAAGCTCCATTTCCACCATTGCCGGATTGAACATGAATTTTGGCTTCATCAATAAATTGCATAAATTAATAATTTTATTGTAAAATTTGTTTACGAAAATGTGATTTAATAAGAATTTAATTATGTCAAAAACTAGATTGAATAGCGGTCGAACAATGTAAATCATCAATTCTGAGTATTTTATAATTTATAAAAATAAAATGTAAATTTTGATTTATTTTTTTGATTAAGCTTATTTTTGAGATGAAATGCCAAATATTGCATAACCCTGCCAAGAGCCTCAGGAGCCTATTTATAAATTTTTGGTTAAGTTTGGTTCTATGTGTTTTAAAAGTTTTTTTGCGTTCCAATAAGGAGCAAAATGTATGTTTATAAAAAATATTTAAATTTAAATTTGTAATAAAAGACTATAATAATTACGAAAAGTTTTTAATAAATTCAAATATCATCAAATCTTATTATAAAATATTAATACTATGAAAAATTATACAAAACACTTTAAAAAAGCCGTGCTTTCGATTGCGCTCTCATCATCAATTTATTCTAGCGCTTTTGCTGGAGGATATTCTACTTATATTTATTCAACTTCAGGTCTTGGCAATAGTTATGCAGGCTCAACCACTGGTTCTCACGATGTTAGTGATAGTTTTTTTAATCCATCCATAACAGCTGGAGCCAAGAAAAATGAAGCTATACTCTCGATGAGCTATTTAAATCTAAAAATTGACCCTGATAACATGACTGGTTCAAATGCTTTTGGTTCAACAAATGGTCGTGATCCAAGCAATATTGGTAGTGAAAACTTAATTCCAGCTTTTTATATTTCTTCACCAATCTCTAATAAGTTGTCTTTAAATTTTGCCCTTACTTCACCTTTTGGTTTAAAAACATCATATCGAGCCGATTGGACCGGTAAATATCGTGCTTTAAACAGTTCAATTAAAACTCTAAATTTTAATCCATCATTGGCCTACAAAATTACCGATGATTTATCGGTTGGTGCTGGGTTAGTTGCGCAACGTTATGAAGTTAAACTTTCTACTCTTTCAAAAGATCCAACTACTTATGCTGATCAAATCGGAGAAGTTTCAGGAAGTGATATGGGCTATGGTTTTAACTTAGGTGCCACATACAAAATAAATCAAGACACAAAAATTGGCGTGGGTTATCGTTCAAAGATTGTTCATAATATTAAGGGCAGCACAGAATTGCAAAATGTCGCCTCCTCACGCTTTAAGTCTAAAACTTCTACCCCAGAGTCTTTATCAATAGGCTTATCGCATAATTTTTCTAAAGACTTTCAATTGGTTGCCGATTCAATTTGGACTAGATGGTCAAAATTAGAAAAATTAAGCCTTAATGCCTACGACAATCCATTGTTTAGCTCTTCATCTAACTTCAATTGGAACGATTCAATTCTTTACTCGATCGGTGCGAATTATAGCTTAAATAATAAAAATATACTCAGAGCTGGTTTGGCTTACGAAAAAGAAGCTATTAACAATAGAAATCGTGAGCCGAGAGTGCCAGCTTCAAATAAATATTGGCTAAGTGCTGGTCTAAATCATAAATTTGACAATGATTTAGAATTAGATTTGGCATATGTTCATCAATTTTATAAAACCGGCAGAATTGATATTAAGAGCATGGGTAGTAACAACATTGAAGGTACTTTAAGTGGACAATATCATACTTCGGTTGATGTGATTTCATTAGCAATTAAAAAGCAGTTTTAGAAAAATCATATTTTATTAGCTTACTAAAAAAGGTTCTTCAATTTAAGTTGAGGAACCTTTTTTATTGGTATTTTTTAGATTATATTTTCAACAGAGTTGAATAAATCGGCAATATTTGTTGGTAGTAATTTATAATCCAAATTTTTATGATTATAAAAACTCATTAAAATCATCCCTAAATGTTCAATCAGCTATTCCAAAGAGTTGTACAATTTCTCAATGAAGATTATGAGAGGAGTAGATACAACATTTTCTTTGGCTCAATCATATTTTTTGTTGGTCACCCATTTTATTGGGCGGTAAATGTCTATTTGCTGAACGAAAAGTTCGATAGCGTTTTTTTTAGATTTAGCTCCAGTTTGTGCTCATTGTTGGTTATACTTTTTTTATATAAAACTGAACGAAATTACCAAAAATTTAAACCGCTATTCATGATTTATTGGTATTTGTGGGTTATGTGGATTTTGCCGATAACTTATACTTATATCATGCTAATGAATGATGTTTCTATTATGTGGATAGTGGCTGAAACTATTATGATTTTTCTAGTTATTCTTTTTATTACAAATTTTGTGGTAATTTCTGTGGTTCTATCACTGGGCGTTTATCTTGGTTATTATTTTTTTTTGATTAATAGCTTTAACACTATTTCGATTCCAATTCATGAACTTCGGTATGCTATTACACTTTTACCACTGGCACTTATTTGTGGTACTTTATTTTTAGAAAAAGCTAAACAAGGTGATTTTGAAAAAAGAAAAGCAACTATTTTTCGATCATTAGCTGGTTCAATTGCCCACGAACTTAGAAATCCTTTGAATAGTATTAATGCGGTTATTGTTCAAATCGAAAACCTGATTAATCAGGTTCAAAGAACTACCTTAAGTGAAAACGAGATTATATTAGTTAAAAAAAATCTTTATAACGACGATTTGGTCAAAAAAATTGTTGAGAACTCCAATTTGGCCGATAGTGAAAGAAATTCATTAATTGAATTTGTCGACTCAATATCAAAATCATCCAAAGATGCCAATGATATTATTGATCTGGTATTAAGTGATTTACGAGAAAAAAATATCGATGAGACTGAATATTATTATGCAAATACAACTGAAATAATTGAATTAATTCAAAGACATTATCCTCAATCCTCATATGCAAATAGAATAATATTTGAAGCCCCCAAAGATACTAAAATAGAAAATCTGTTTTTTAAAATAACCAAACAAAGATTTTATTTTATCTTCAATAATATCATCAAAAATGCTCTTTACTATGTGCATCAATTTCCAAATATGACTATCAAGATTAGTTTTGATCAGCAATTTATTAATAATAGGGTATATAATATTATCAGTTTTACCGATAACGGACCTGGAATTCAGGCTTCAAAAATTACTAAATTATTTAAAGATTTTACAACTTTTAGTAAAAAAGGTGGAACTGGACTTGGTCTAGCTTTTTGTAAAAAGAACATGAAAATCCTTGGCGGTGATATCATGTGTGAATCTGAATATGGTTATGGCGGGCAGGGCTGGACAAAATTTTCATTGTTATTCAGTTATCCGACCAATGAAGAGCTTCAAAGGGCCCAAGAGATTAGTAAATTAAAAAAAATATTACTAGTTGATGATCATAAAATAAACCTAATCGCTTTAAAAACTAAAATTGAGAAATTAATGCCCAGAATATCATGTGATATCGCTAATAGTGGCAAGGAAGCAATTTTAATGTCTGAATCTTATCGATATAACCTAGTTCTGATGGACATTCAAATGCCTCATATTGATGGCATTGAGGCTAGTCATAGAATTAAAAGAATTAGAAATAACGTTCCAATTATTGCCGCCACATCACTATCTTACGAAACTTTTATCAGCGAACTTGATAAAAGAGAAGCGAGAAATAATTTTGTTGATTATATCAGCAAAGTGGCGCCCAACAATCATTTGATCAGAACAATTGCTAAAAATATAACTGACTATAGTGATAATTTTTTATATCTTGGAATTGATAAAAATAAAATCATTTCAATTTTGGTGGGTAAAAAAATTATTTTAGCTGATGATCAAGATTTAAATCGGGTAATAACTAGAAAAATTCTCGAAAAATACGGAATTATTGTGGTCGAAGCAAGAAACGGTAGTGAGGTTATTAATCTTTATAATAAAAGCATCGATGAAAAAGGTTGTTCGAGTTTTGATGCAATAATTACCGATATAAATATGAATTATGTATCGGGAGAGGATGCTTCATTGGAAATTAGGAAAATTGAAGAAAAAAATAAAATTTACTATGGAAATAGAATCCCAATTATTGCTCTTAGTGGGGACGGATCTAATGAAATGATTGTAAGTTTTTTTAGAGCTGGAATCGATGATTATTTTATTAAAGGCAATAATTTCGATAATCTAATAAAAATTATAGCGAATTTCTTCATTAAAATCGACCCAAGTATATATGCAGAATCGATAGATTTAGATCAACATTCTGAAAAACAAAACTCCAATGAAGAATTGGTTTTTAATGCCAATTTTATAAACAATTTTTCATTTGAAGAAAAAAATAAAATAATCGAGTTATTTATTGAAGACAGTCAAGAAATAATTGGCAAAATAAAAAAGCATACTGAAGAGGGTAACATTAAAATGCTCAACCCATATGTTCACTCTCTTAAAGGAATTCTTGCAAATATCGGCGCTGAAAAATTTGCAAATTTTATTAAAAAATTAGATTTAGCTCTTAAAAGCGATGAAAAAATGGTCAATCAAGCTGTTTTTCAAATAGAATCTCTATATCTTGAATTGATCGAAGAGTTAAAAAATCATTTAAAATCATCAACAAATTAAAATACTTTCTAGAATATTAATTTTTTATTACACTTTTTTGTAATTTACGAACTAATGTCCTGCGATGCATATTTAATGATTTGGCAGTTTTAGAAATATTAAAATTATTTTCTTCTAAAATGGTGTTGATGTGTTCCCATTCGATATTTTTAATTGATGTTTTTTTACCAAAAATTGCTTTTGTATAATTATTTTTCGGCAAGTCGCAATAAATTTCAAATGCACTAGTTATCATCTCAAAAGTAGCTGGTTTTGCTAAATAATAACATGCCCCAGATTTTATGGCAGATATAGTAGTTGTTATACTTGCAAAACCCGTCAAAACTACAATTTTAGTTGATGAATTATAGCTACTGATCAATTTAATAACCTCTAAACCCGATTGCCCATTAATTTTTAAATCAACCAAAGCAAAATTTGGATTAAAATTATTTAGAATTTTTTCGCATTGATTAAAATTGTCGATTATCTCAACCTCAAAATTAATTTTTTGGAAAGATTTTTTTAAAATATTTGCCAAATCCAAATCATCTTCAACTATTAAAATTTTATTGTTGTCAATCATGGTTAATTGGAATAATTATTTTAGCCATAGAGCCTTTATCTTTAAGGTTTAGAGCAATAAAATTTCCGCCAATTTTTTCTAAAGTATTGATGGTTAAATAAATTCCCAAACCATTACTATTTTTAGTAGAAATATTTTTTTGCCCAAGTTTTTTTAAAATTCGTTTTTCAAAACCCTTACCATCATCAATAATACTAAAAATTATATTTTTTTGATCGTTGTAAATTGTTATTATAATCTCATTTATGTATGACTCAAAAGAGTTATCAAGTATATTATAAATTGCATTTGCTAAGGTTTTATCGAATGAAAAATTGATTTTAGAATCGCCAAAATAATTAATGTGCAAATTTTTAACAAGCGAATGACTATGCCAATTTTCTATTAATTGAATTGAAGATTGACGAAGATTTAAGGATTCTGAGTTTTCAAGTCTCTGGGCGCCTGAATAATTCAAAATATCCGAGATAATATTTTTACACCGAAAGATTTGTTTTTCGATTAATTTAAAATCATCGTCAAATTTTTTATAATTTAAATTCTCTTTTAAATGATTAATTGACAACAATATTGTGGATAAGGGAGTGCTTAAATTATGGGCTGAATTTGTAGCAAATAAACCCATTTCTACAAGATGTTTTTCTTGAAGTGATTGTTGTTGGAGGGTATAAATTTTTTGTTGTTCAAGTTGAATATTGCGAATAATTTTTCCAATAAAAATTATTAACAAAATTGCCAAGATTAGATAGCTAAAAAGCATGCCCTGAAGGTGTAAACTAAAATCACCTTGATGATGGTTATGTGTTTGAAGGTCAATATTACGATAATAAAATTTACCCAAAAGAACATAAAAAATTACAGATATTATTGCAATAAGCCAATAAAATAAAGGTCTTAGCAAGATTATCGCTATTATTATCTGAATTAAAAAAAGTGAGATAAATGGATTTGATGCTCCTCCGCTCAAATAAATTTGTAGGGCAAAAATACATACATCAAACAATAATTCCAAAAATAAACCTTTATCAGTAATGATATTTTTTTTGAATTTAAAATAGGCGCGGATATTAACGATCGCTAAAAATCCAATCGCTAAAATCATTGGTAATATTGGTAAAGTTATTTTTAATAAAAAATATACAAATCCAATAGTCGCAATTTGTGAAAAAATGGCAATTATTCGAAGAATTATGAGGAGTTTTAGATTTCCTTTATTAACACTTATTGTTGAAAAGCTAATCATCATTGGTTATTAAATTTTTTAAAAAATTATGAAAATTTTAGATTAAATTTTAGATTTAGTTAAGTTTTGGAGATAATTTTTTGAACAATTTTATTCACCAAGGGGGCAACAAAAAAAGCGGTTGGAAAAGCAATCAGCAATCCATAAAAAAATGATTTAAGCCATCTAAATAAGAAGCCTTCGATCATGCCCACATTGATAAAAGTCAAGACTCCAGACATAATGAAAGCCATTATGAGCGCCATAAAAAAGGAAATAAAACGCGGGGGTTTTTAAAAATTTTACTATTTATTTTTTTCATTAGCATTTGATTAATTTTTTTGATTAATTTTTTTAAAAGGATTTTTAAGATCTTGTGAAGCAAATTTTATATTAATAAATTTGTTATAAATTGCTCCAAAAATAAACAACAACTAATAATACATATTAAAAAAAATATTATTCTATAACTCATTTTAAAATACATTATTTTAACGGTGTTCAAATTTTAATAAAACTTATCAATTCCCAATTAATTTATGGTAAATTCATCAGAAAAAATTCAAACTTGTACGAGGTGTATCTTAACATCTCAGGTTCCAAATATTAAATTCGATAGCAATGGTGTTTGTAATTTTTGTCATGAATATGACGAAGAAAAAAAATATCTCGATCGAGACTATCAAGCTCTTGAAAAGAAAATGATCTCAACACTAAAAGTTGGTAGCAAGCATCCTTATGATTGTATGGTTCTATATAGCGGTGGCAAAGACAGTACTTATATGCTATACAAGCTAGCCAACCATTATAAATTAAGAGTTCTGGCCTTCACCTTTGATAACCACTTTATACCACCTGAAACCTATGCAAATATTGATAGGGTTTTGAAAAAAATTAATGTTGATCACATTGTTTACAAACCTTCGTGGAATCTCAATAAAACAATTTTTAATGCAAGTTTTCAAAACTCTGGAATTCATAAAAGATCAAAAGAATTAGCGTTTATGATCGGTCACGCATGTTGGCCGTGTTTTACTCAAATTGCTTTACATTCCTTTAAATTAGCCTCCGAAAAAAATATTCCAAATGTTGTGGTTGGGACCACACCAGGTCAATTAAGGCAAAAGAAATATGATCTTAAATCAAAATTCAATGGTTTAGTGGATGTTGACAAACATATGATTGCGCCAATGATAAATCTTTTAAAAACTCTCGGAAAAAAAGATGCAATAAATGCTCTGGATATTTCTTTGTGGAAAAAATTAAAAATTGCTAGAATGAATCTCGTTCCTTTTTTTGAATATAACAAGTACAATGAGCATGAAGTTTATGAAACGATTGAAAGAGAGCTAGATTGGCGAAGAACAAAAAGCACAGATTCTTGTTCAACTAATTGTCAGCTAAATTCTCTTGGTATTGCAATTCATCAGAAGAAATACAATCTTCATCCTTATATTATTCCACTTGCTAGAGATGTTAGAGAGGGTTTTATGACCAGAGAAGAAGCACTTAAAGCAGTAAGTGGAAAAGTAAATGAAAAGTTAGTCGATCATATCGCCGAAAGCTTCGACCTCGATTTGGGTAGGTTGTAAAATTTTTTTCTGTATTGGAATTTTAAGAATTAGATCGCCATTTTTTCCAGAGAATGGCCCAAGTTGAAAATTATACTTATCAAGCAATTTATCGACGAGATCAACCTTTTTAACATCTGGTATACCAGTAACAAAATCTTCATTAATCCCTTCCTTCCAAGAAACGTAGCCTTCTGCACAGCAAGTATAACAATCCTGAATTGTCGGAAGTCTAAAAGGAAAGTTTGTATTAAAACCTTCTGGTCCTTTTGCATAACATTCGATATAAAGAGTATCATTTCTTGATCCGAGTTCGGCCTCAAGGCTTGCAGCCCGGGGGTGAGAATCATCAATCCAAAATTTTGCTTTTTTTAAGTCATTTTTTGTCAGATAAGGAACGCTGTTATTACTTACTAAAATTGCACCATCAAATCTTGGCATTAAAGTTGAAGCCTCATAACAATAAGTGGAAATCTTTAAATCATTGCGTTTGGTTATTTTTTTCATCTCTTGAGCTTGTGTTTTTAGTAAGGCCATCTTGTTGTATAGATCAACTAGGATTATTTCTTGCGGAGCTTCAGAGTATGCAATAAATTGGCTAACTGCTTTTCCAAGTCTCCCTGCGGCCCCAAATATTGCTAACTTTATCTTTTTGTAATCACAATTTGTTTTTTTTGCGGCATAAACTGCCCATTTCTTTAATGTTGCGACAGTTGCAGCGTGGCCAGTTGTTATAAATGGATTTGCTAACGGTCTCGGAAGCTTGCCGTAATTGCATACATATGGAGTGGATGCGCCAATTGCTACCATTTTTAAATTACATTTTGCAGCAAGTTCAAGTGCAGGAAAAAATTGTTTTTTACGAAACTCTCTGAGGCCACCAGAACTTCCTATCCACATATCGATTGGAACGGGCATTGCTATGTTAACGCCAATAAATTCATTACCAACATACATTTTGGAAGCTATAAATGGTGGGGTGTTCCAGAGCTCCATTTCAAAAGATGGACTTCTATTTTTAACATTATTATAAGCGAATGAAAGGGTTTTCCAATCTGTAGAATGAAATAAAAAACCCATACCGCCACTTTTGGGTAAGCTATCTCTTATTTCATCCGGTGAAATATAGTGTTTTAATTCAAGATTTTTTTCTGTCATGTTTAACAAATAATAATTCAGTTATTACTTTTTTATTTTACTACAAAACTTAATTAAAAATATAAATAAGATTGTCAGTTTGTAAGCATAAAAAATATATTTCTTAATAAGAAAATATGAGATGATCATTTTAATCTACAAAATTTGTTATAAAATGAATTATTGAAATGAATGATAGATAAACTAGTTGTAAAATTTAATATATTTTTTTTGTTATTCATTTTTAAAATTAATTTAAGTTGATATTGATTTGTCATGAACTCAAAATATTTTTATCAACGATGTTTAGACTATAAATAAAAAAAAAGTAAAACGAATTTGCGGTTACCACAACCTGTATTAATAAAAAAATTATCTAAAAATAAATAAATTTAAATTTGAAATTTAATCTAAAGCAATACATCAGGGAAGCTTTTAATAAAGGTACATCCATTAATGACTTCAATTTAAGGTCAGCAGCAGTAATTGGATCGTTTGGACACCAATTGTTTGCTGTGTTGCACATCTATTTATTTAAAATGCCTTGGGACAGCATAACTTTGAAAGTTTGGGGTGGAATTATTTGTTTAATTCTTCTCACGAAAAATAAATGGCCAAAAAAAATAAAGCCATTTTTTTCCTTTTATTGGCACTTCATGCTTATATATAATCTCCCTTTTTTAATCACCTTAACGGCCCTAAATAATTCTTTTGTGAAAACTTGGTTTTTGTGGGAGGTAATCATGATATTTTTATTAATGATGTTTGTTCCACATTGGTTAATGTTTACTTTTGATTTGCTTGTTGGAATTTTATTATCATTGTTTTGTCATAGCTTTTTATTCGGGGGAGCGATTTTTGATCCCTTAGTATTTTCCTACAATGCCCAATTGGATTTTCTGCTATATGTTTTTACTTTTATTTTTGCGATAATGGCAGGACTTATTTTTAGTTATAGTAATGCAAAAGGTCTAGCATCGCAAGAAAGAGCAAAAATATTTAAATCTCTTGCTGGCTCAATTGCTCATGAGCTTAAAAACCCCCTTAATGCTATAAATCTAATTGGATTGGAAATAAAAGACACGGCTACAAAAATACAAAAAAATAACCAAATAGAGCCATGCGCTGGTTCGATAAATCAAAACCTATTGGGTACAGCAAACATCCAAAATCTGACTCAGAAAATCAGTGAATCAATTAATAACGCCAATAACATAATTAATATTATTCTTAATGATTTAAGTGAAAAACAAATATATCCGCATGAAATAAAATATTTAAATCCAGATAATATTTTGCCAGAGATTTTAGAAAAATATGTTTATAAAAATGAAGATGAGAAGAAAAAAATTAAATATCACTACAGTAATGATAGCAGTATATTTTTAAAAATTGTGCCTGAAAGGTTTAATTACATCATTTTTAATTTATTAAAAAATGCTCTTTATTACAATAAATCAGATGATTTTATCATCAACATAGGTATCGAAAAAAGGCTTTTTGATGGAGTTGATTATAACTCAGTTTATATCCTAGATAATGGCCCAGGAATTCCTGCAAATTCTATTTCTCGATTATTTGATGATTTTTATACCTCAGGTAAAATTGATGGAACTGGTCTAGGATTAGCATTTTGTAAACGAAATATGTTGATGTTTGGTGGAGATATTATTTGTGAATCTGAATTTGGTAAATGGACAAAATTTTCATTACTATTTCCTCATTTAGCGCAAGAAGATATTGCAAGAGTTCAAATTGAGCGCGGTGAGAAAAAAATTCTTTTGGTTGATGATCAACTTATAAATCTACTTACCGGTCAGGCAAGAATTAACAAGAATTTATCAAAAATTAAGTGCGATGTTGCTAGGGGAGGTCAAGAAGCGATTGATAAATTTATCAATAACAATGGTTACGATTTAGTTTTAATGGATATTCAAATGCCTGAAATTGATGGTATCCAAGCCAGTAAAAAAATTCGTGAATTTAATCAAGAGGTTCCAATTATTGCATTAACTTCCCTTGATAAAGATACATTTAACAAATTAATTTTGACTGAGAATGCTTTGAATAATTTTAGCGGTTATTTAAGTAAATCATCTCTTGAAAGAATATTTTATCGAAGCATAACCAAGTGGTTTGTTGATTTCGATGATGATATAAAATATGTCGGCGATAAAGATGAATATAGTAAAATACTCATTAATAAAAAAATTCTTGTGGCAGATGATCAGCCAATTAACCGAGTTTTAATTAAGAGGCATCTAGAATTGTGTGGTGCATTTGTTGTTGAAGCAAGCGACGGTATCGAGATGATTAATATTTACAAACAAAGTCTTGATAATGAAGGTAATTCTTATTTTGACATTATATTAACCGATATAAGTATGCCTTACGTTGGTGGAGATGAATGTAGTCTTAAAGTTAGAGAAATTGAAGCTTCTTACAAAATTGGTTATCATGATGAAATTCCAATTATTGCTCTAACCGGAAATGGTTCTTTAAATGATATTCGTAATTATTTTAATTGCCGTCTAACTGATTATTTTATCAAAGGTTCAAATCCAGAATTACTTATTAAAATAATTAGCATCTATTTGATTAAAAAACCCGTCAAAATAAATAAGGTAGACTACACTAAAGTAGTAAGAAGTGAAACAAGTGAGATTGTTAATCTTAATCAATTAATTTTAGGAAATCACTTTGATCGCGAAAAGCAGAGCGCTATTTTGCAAATGTTTATTAGAGATATAGACGATTTTATGGATAAAATTCATTCAGCAATAGAAATTAACGATAAAAAAATACTTCTATCATACATTCACTCTGTAAAAGGTTCGGCAGTTAATATTGGCGCTGATAGATTATATTATTTTTGTAAAATGATTGAAACTAAAATTAAAGAAGGCGATTTGAGTAATAATTGGTTTGAAGAGATGAAAAAAATTTATTACGATTTGAAAAGTGAAATCAAATATTTTTTTAGCTAAAAAAATCTTTTAAATTTCCAAGCAAAGCAATAATTCTTTAGAGGTTTTTTTGATCTAAATTTTAGAAAAGATTATTACTTTGATGAGTATCTTATCCCACTTCCATTAATAAATGAACCAACTAGGATTTTTAAATTAAGCTTTATTTTTTCTAGTCGCACCTAATTCAACGAAGATATAAAAAAGTCGCACCTAACTTAGCGACACCGCCCCCAGCTGTATATCCATACAGCTTCATTTTTTAAAGATTTTTATTGCAAAAATCGTGTCGTCGCTTTAGCGCGACTGGTAAAAATCACGAGCGTCG